>CAMWGS010000036.1 GCA_947173865.1 uncultured Ruminococcus sp. | reverse complement strand
TGGTGCGAGTAATGGGACTTGAACCCATACGTCCTTCGACACACGCCCCTCAAACGTGCCTGTCTGCCTATTCCAGCACACTCGCATTGCAGTATAATCAGGTTTTTTCAAGGGGCTTATCACCTGACTGCTTTAATATTATAGCACAAAAAAAATCGTTTGTCAAGAGTTTTCTGAAAATTTTTTCTGATTTTTTTTCTTTTCTCTCAGTTTTCTGAAAAACAGGGACAAAATGTCTGCACATTCTTTTTCCATAATTCCACCACTGACAGTCGGTCGGTAATTATAAGGCATTTCAAACATTTTCTGTACCGATACAACAGAACCGCTTTTCAAATCGTATGCTCCGAAAATCACATCGTTGATTCTTGCGTTGATTATCGCACCACAGCACATAGGACACGGTTCTAATGTAACATACATTGCACACTCGGGAAGCCGCCAGCCTCCGAGAGTACGGCAAGCCATATCTATAGCCATTATTTCGGCGTGTGCGAGGGCATTTTTTCTGCCCTCACGCATATTTCGTCCCTCACCGACTATTTCGCCGGTGGTTTTCTTTACAACAACAGCTCCCACAGGAACTTCACCCTCATTTGCAGCCATTTCAGCAAGTTCAACGGCTCTTTTCATATATTCGTCCATAATTCTCCTAATAAGCTATTTTTATAGTTGCGGCAATCAGACAGACAAACACCACCGCTCCGAACGGGAAAGACTTGAATGAAAATATCAGGCGGTCTTTTGTGGATATATCGGAATGGTACTCAGCAAAATAATGCTGTTTGTTTTTGCGGCTTCTGACCATATATATAAATATTGCCGTAAAACTGCTGACAATAAAAATTCCTGTCATTATAAGGTTACGTATAAGAAACATATTTTCAGAAGTGTTCATTTCGATAATAACGATTGAAAGCTGATACATTTTATATACAATACTGACTGCAAAGGCAGTGAAGATTGAACCGCTTTTCAGCATACCGATTGAAGCGATTACGGAAATAAGAAAAACAGTCGGCATTTCCTGAAAATTCTGTGTTAAAAGTGATGCCATGACAGCTGTAATAATAATTGCGAAAGCGTCACCGAACTGTCTGAGTGCTGAAAATATCGCACCTCTGAAAAAAACTTCCGAAGCGACTGAAACTATGATAACATCAAATATGGTATAAATAACATATTCGGTTTGTCCCCATACTGAAACATCTGTGTTGATACTTTTAAAGTAGGAGTAAATTTCTCTTGCACTGCTTGAATAGGCATCGGGAATATTTGTAACCGTACATACTGCAAGTGAAAGAGCTATTGCACTTATTAACTCGGAGGGATGATTCATGGTACTCATAAATTCAACCTTGTGGGGCATTTTAAGTTTCTTGTGGATATAGAATGCAGGTAAACATATTTTAATAAGGGATATTACTATAAGTGCGGTAACAATTTCTATGCTTCCGCCGTAGCATGACGTGCTAAAAAAAGTTGTGTGTACATTTACGCCTATGATGTCAAGGAAATATATAATCATTTTTCCTATAATGTTATCAATAGTCACCCAAAGAAGCATTGCAGTTCCTATTATAAAAAAAATCCTGCTTATCGTTTCATGTTCCGATTCAGCAGGGGAATTGTTTACAAAGCCTTTACCGTCTATGAAAATACGTTCTTTTTTATTTGTAGTAAAGTTGAATGCATAAGGATTGTTTTTGTTTTTTCGCCATTTGCGGAATTTTTTGTTATATAATTCGTTTTGTGTGGAATAATCAAATTCTTCAACCACATCTATAATTGTTTTTTCGTAATTACTGGCAGTTTTCATTTTTCACCCACCCTTCAGAGATACTGCCTGTAGTTATATTACCATATTTTTTAAATACTGTTGTTATTATTTTAGTTACATTATCCTAATATTTTGTTAACCAGTAAAATTATATATTTTTTGTTATAGTGAGAAGCCTGTGAGCATTTTTATAGAATATTTTTTCTTTGTCTTTCTGAGAAAGTGGCAGACGGTTTATCATATTTATTACGTTTTCGGGATTGTCCCACGGACAGTCACTGCCGAAAAGTATTTTATCAGTGCCGTGGGATTCTATAATTCTCAAAAGCTGATTTGTGTCTATATCAAAGCTTGCGATTACACTAACATCAAGATAAAGATTTTTAAAACGTCCTGCAAGATATTTTTCAACATCGTCCCATACACATATACCGCCGAGGTGTGCAACTACAAAGTCAAGCTGAGGAACCCTTTCAACAGCCTGTGCCATACGTTTCGGTGTACATTTTATATCTTCGTTTCCGAAAGGGTCCCAGCCTCCGTGAAATACTGCTATAAGACCCTGTTCGGCTATTTTCTCATATATCGGGAACATTCTTTCTTCGTCGGGACAGAAATTCTGATATTCCGAGTGGAATTTAACACCGTAAAGTCCGAGGGATTTTATGCGTTCAATTTCGTCAAGTACGTCGTTTGAATCTGGGTGGACTGTTCCGCAGGAATAAACGCCGTTTCCTATTATTTCGGAAGCCCAGTTGTTTATTGAAATCTGCTGTGACGGTTTTGTTGCGACGGGAAGCAATAAAAATTCGTCAATTCCGTTTTTTTCCATTATATTACGCAGACCGTTTACAGTACCATCGGTTGCGGGAATTTTTCCGCTTGTATCGGCAAGAGAGGATAAAGCACGTTCAGCAAGGGCATCTGTAAAGGCGTGCGTATGAAAATCAAAATATTTCATAAAAAATCACTCCATTACGTGTTCCATAGCATGATAGAAAATAGTTTTTACATGGTCGTCACAAAGGGAATAAAAGATGGTTTTTCCCTCTCTGCGTGTACTTACAAGCCGTGCCTGTTTGAGTACACGTAACTGATGTGATATTGCTGACTGTGTCATGTTGAGCAGATTTGCGATGTCGCAGACACACATTTCACCCCGACAAAGTACAAAAATAATACGTATTCTTGTGGAATCACCGAAAACTTTCAGCAGTTCGGCAGCTTCATACAAAGCTTCTTCGTCGGGCATGATTTTTGAAATTTTTTCTTCTATATCTTTATTTACTCCGTGAGTACAGTAAATCTGTTCCTCCATTTTTTCCTCCTTATACACTCAGATATAATATGACCGTTACAGCAACAAGAAATATACTTGCCGAAAATCCTATAATACAGGTTGCAAATGCAAAACGGTCATACACAAATCTGAATCGTCTGTTAAGCCAAACGTTATATTTTCTGTCTTTTCTGTAAAGTTTTATTCCGAAAATCTTTTCTTCGGGAAAAATACAGGGATATTCTTCACCGTCAATTATGTAATAAGCCTTACTGAATTTATTTTTATCTGATTTGCCTGTTCTTGAAAATTCCGCCGTGCATTTTTCTGAAAACATCAGACATATGAAAAAATATATAAACAGCAGTACGGTAACTGCTGAAACAATACATACAAGTATCAGCGAACACATTATGATAATATCGGTGCTTACCTGAAAAATAATACACAGTACTGCTATAACAACAATAGCAAGTATAAATTCCATAAGTCCGCCTCCTTTTTTATATTATATCACATTAAATCGGTTTCGTCAAACATAGTTTCAGTAAAAAATACATATCTGTTAAAATAAATAAAAAAGAAACGTATTTATTGAAATATGTTATTTTTTGTGATATTATATATATGTATTATTTTACAGAACGGAGATATTGAAATTATGGATAACTTTGCTGAACAGCTTGTTAAGAAAAATGAAACATCATCTGACAAGACAAAACGTCTGTTAACGACAATCGGCGGAATAGTTCTGACAGTCGTGCTTGCCGTTTTCGGTTTTCTTACCCTCGGTAATCCTGTACTGTCACTTTTGGGATTTCTGCTTGCTGTGGGAGCAGGCTACGGAACTTTTTTTATTGTTCAGTCGTCTCACATTGAATATGAATATGCATTCACAAACGGTGAGCTTGATATAGACAAGATAATTGCCAAAAGAAAACGTAAGCCACTACTCAGCGTGGAAGTGAGAAAGTTCACGGATTTCGGAAAATACAGCGATGACCTCGAGGAGACCGCTGAAATGACTGTTGTTATCAGTTCCGACAATATAGCTTCACATGAATATTATGCGGATTTTCAGCACGAGAACTACGGTCTGACAAGACTTGTATTTTCACCAAACGAAAAAATGCTTGAAAATATAAAGCGTTTTCTTTCGGGAAGCCTCAGAAGCAAGCTTGCACGAGAGGAAATGAATTGAAATATTTTTGCGGAAATAATGCAGATATAAAGCGTTTTTCGGGTATGGAAGTATGTGAAAAACTTTCTTTGGAAATGTGGGAGAGTGAACGTTCAGAATGGCTGGATTGTGCGGACTTCATTCAGACGGCGTTGTTTCTGATTGATTTTGACACCGAGCTGAACATGGAAGGTATTTTTTCTTTTCTTGAAAATTCAATCGGACATTATGCACCTAATATAATAAAGGCGTTCAGGGATATCGGAGACAGTAAAGATGCTGACATACTTTCTGAAATATGCCGTCTTGCTCCTCCCGACCTTATAAGAGGAGAATTTTTAAGCGGTGATTATAATGAATATGACGTTTCGGCTTTTGACGACATTCATGAACTGAATGGGGAAGTTTCGGAAAAAATTGAAATACTGGAAAGTCAGTTATATCTGAACAAAGGATTTGATATGTGGCAATTGCTTTATGATTATCTGGACAGACGGATTGACGAATTATAAGGAGACATTCAATATGAAATTTTCAGATTACAGCCATTAAGAATTGTTTAGGGCTGGACAGTGAAATATAATAATTTTTCCGAATACGACCCCGAAACAGACGATAAAGAATACAGCTTGGAGTTATATCAGGACTTGTTACAACTTCAAAATAACAATCTGCTTATTGACTTGGGTTGATACGGGGATTTTGATAATGGACAGTATAAGATGTATATGATAGATATAACTTGTGAAAATCCTTGGGACAGACCTGTTGAATATCTGGAAACAAGGTCTAAGAAAGAAGTACTGTACTATCTTGAGTACTGGACAGATTATAATCATTATTTTAATTATCTTGAAAGGGGCGTGTGAACAATGAATATAGTTACACCTGAACAGATGAGAATACTTGAGGAGGAATCCGAAAAACTCGGTGTTTCAAAAAAAGAACTCATGAAAAATGCAGGCATAAAGCTTGCGGAAGTTATAAGAGGTCATTGCAGTAAGGACAGAAAAAAGAAAATAGTTTTTCTTATCGGTACGGGAAATAACGGCGGTGACTGCTATGTTGCGGCAGGAATACTTGCAAGTATGGGTTATAAAAATATAAGTACTGTTCTTGTATGCGGTATGCCGAAAACAGAACTTTCACAGGAAATGTACAGTCGTATTTCCGAACGTATCAATATAAACGAAGATTATCAGTCGTATATATCGGAAGCAGATGTGCTTGTTGACGGTGTTTTCGGAACGGGATTTCATGGTGAACTCAGCAGAAAAGTCGCTTATATTTTCGGTCTTAATGAAAAAGCGTACAAAATAGCCGTTGATATTCCAAGCGGAGCAGACAGCAGAACGGGAAAAGTTTCGGACGGAACTTTCAGGGCAGACGAAACCGTTACTTTCGGTTGTATGAAAACAGGAATGACACAGTATCCTTTAAAAGATTTCTGCGGAAAGATAACTGTTGCTGACATAGGTATTCCGAAAGATGCATTTGCTTTTCTTGAAAATCAGAGAAAATATACCGTTTCCGATATCAGACAGCTTTTAGGTTTTCCGCCTGTACGCAGAAGTGATTCACATAAAGGAACATTCGGAAAAGTTCTTGTTATTGCAGGAAGTTCATTAATGAGGGGAGCGGCTTTTTTTTCGGTAATGGGTGCTTTGAGAAGTGGTGCGGGACTGGTTTCGCTTGTAACGGTCGGAAAATGTATTGATACGGTTTCGGTGCTTGCTCCCGAATCAACTTTTATTGAAGTGCCGAATGACAAAGACGGTTTTATGTGTTTTGACAAGGAAAAAATCATCTCTGCACTTGAACGTGTCGACTCTGTAGTTATAGGTTGCGGAATAGGTGTTACTCCCGAAACGATTGAAATGACGAAATTTGTCGTAGAAAATTCAGAAGTTCCCGTAATTGTTGACGCAGACGGAATAAACTGCATAGCATCGGACATAGATATTTTACTAAAGAAAAAGACAGACATAATATTGACACCTCATACAGCCGAAATGTCAAGACTGCTGAAATGCGGTGTTGATGAAGTATCGGCAGACCGTTTTGACACTGCTGAAAAGCTTGCCGAAAAATATGATATTACAGTTGTACTAAAGGGAGCAGGGACAGTTATTGCAGATAAAAACCGTACTTCTGTAAATCCTACAGGCAACGCAGGAATGAGCGTAGGAGGAAGCGGTGATATATTGGCAGGAATAACAGGTGCAGTAGTCGGACAGGGTTACAGTGCCTTTGAATCGGCTTGTGCGAGTGTATATATTCACGGACTTGCAGGAGATATTACCGCTGAAAAACTCGGACAGGAGGCAATGCTTCCAAGAGATATTTTAGGATGTCTGTCTGATTCATTCGGAATACTAAAGGAAAAGCATAAAAATTCAGGCGATTAATTATAATTTACCGCTCAGATGTAAAAAAGTCTTAAAAAATACACAGATTGGAGAAAAGGTATTATGAAAAGGCTTATTTCATTTGCAGTTATGGTCATTACGGCTGTTGTGTTTTTTTCGTGTTCGACTCCTCTCAAAAATGAGACTTCACGGAAAAACGGGCTTAACTGTGCTTTTCAGGCGTCGGTTAACGTAACAATTGACAAGCTTAATGGGGACGGAGTGCTGAAACGTTTCGGTGACGGTGTATGGGATATTGAATTTGAGTCCCCGAATACTTTAAGCGGTGTAAAACTGGAGTTCAGCGGTGGGAATGTCACAGCGTCATATAAGGGACTTAATTTTTCCGTTCCTCAGTCTGCACTTCCTGTCAAGGCTATGATGCTTAATCTGATTGAGGCGGTTGACACAAATGCCCGTCTGGAAGAACTCAAGGGTAATGAAAACGGCGATATGCTTGAAGTGAGCGGAATTCTTGAGGGCGGTGACTACATAATTTCAGTGAGCAAAGACGGTAAACTGTCGTCTTTTGAAATGGAAAACAACAAGCTTAAAATCGTCTTTACCGATATGAAAGAAATTGAGGGAACTACAGAACAGGTACAGACAACAACCGAGTCGGTAACGGAAACAGCTACGGAAGTTACTTCTGAGACAGACGAAAGTACAAAACCTGCAAGCTTCGCAGAGGCCATGGGAATCAGTGAGGAAAACGAAGAAGAAACAGCGGAATATCCCGAAACAGATGCAGAAGAAACTGTTGAGATTTTTGACGAAGAAGCAGAACAGACAGTAGAAATTCCTGAGGAGGAAGAAGCAGAATACTGAATTACGGGCGGAGTTTAATCCGCCTTTTTTTTTGCGTAAAATTTCTTATAAATTTCATAAAATAAACACACTATTTTTATTTTTTTGATGTAATTTATTATAAATATACTTAATAAGGAGATTTTTATGAAAAAATTAAAGAAGATAATTGTGAATTTTATGGTAGTATCAATTTTTTTGGCAGGGAGTGCGGCACTTTTTCCGAATAATTTTTTTTCCGATATTTTCATGAAAGCAAGCGCAGAAACAATTGTATCTGGAACTTGCGGAGAAAATCTTACTTATATTCTTGATGACCAAGGTACTTTCACAATCAGTGGTACAGGCGATATGACAGATTATGATTATGATACGACACCATGGTATTCAGAACGGGATTCCTTTAAAAAAGTTATCATTGAAAATGGTGTGACACATATTAGTAATTGGGCTTTTTATTACTGTACAGGTTTAACATCAGTAACAATACCTGACAGCGTAACAAGCATTGGAAAATCCGCATTTTGTGGCTGTTCGGGTTTAACGTCATTGACAATACCCGACAGCGTAACAGATATTAGAGAGAGTGCATTTTTTAACTGTTCAGGTTTTACATCAATAGTAATGCCTAATAGCGTGACAAGTATTGAAAAGGATACATTCAGTGATTGTACAGGTTTAACATCAATAACAATATCTGACAGTGTTACAAGTATTGGTATCAGGTCATTTGCTGACTGTGAAAGTTTAACATCAGTGATAATACCTGAAAATATTACAAGCATTGGTAACTGGGCATTTTTTAGTTGTGAAAATTTAAAGGAAATAACCATTTTAAATCCTGAGTGTGAAATTGATGACGAAAAATATACAATTTCAAATTACAATGATATATTTGATGGCACAATATACGGATACAAAAATTCAACAGCACAGGAATATGCCGAAAAATATAACCGTAAATTTTTAGCACTTGATGAATTCACTGACCTTAAGCTTGGTGACATAAATGGTGATGGTCTTATAGATGCAGTAGATGCAACGGCGGTACGTACTGAATACGCAGTGATTTCAGCCTTCAAAGACTCAACATTATCTGCTGAACAGAAGAAAGTTGCTGACGTAAACGGTGATGGCTTGATAGATGCAGTTGATGCTACATTTATTTCAGGATACTATGCGAAAGTCTCCGCAGGAGAAAATATAACGTTTGATGAATTTGTGAAGAACAATTAAATAGTATGGAAAATCTGCTGTACAATATGTACGGCAGATTTTTTGATATATGTTTACATTTTTGTTGAAAAGTGGTATACTATAGTAAAAAACTGAAATAAAAGGAGAGATTTGTTTGTTTGCCAAAGTTTCGAGTCTGGGTATTATTGGTATAAATGCTTTTCCTGTTGATGTGGAAATCGATATAAGCAGAGGAAGTCCGCAGTTTGACATTGTCGGATTGCCCGACACTGCTGTAAAAGAAAGCCGTGAGCGTATACGTGCGGCACTAAGGGCGTGCAGTATAGATTTTCCTGTTTCGTCTGTAATGATAAACCTCGCACCTGCAAATACCAAAAAAAGCGGTTCGGTGCATGATATGGCAATTTTCATGGCTATGCTGTATGCAAGGCATCTCATAGACGTATCACCCGACAACTGTGCATTTATAGGGGAAATCTCCCTTAACGGCGATATTAGACATATAAACGGTGTTTTGTCTATGGTAATGCTTGCAAGGGAAATGAACATTGATTCAATATTTGTACCATATGACAATGTGCTTGAAGCGTCTGTCATTGACGGTATAAAAGTATATGGTGTAAAGAATGCGGAGGAGCTTATACTTCACTTCCGTAATCAGAAACTTCTTTCACAATGTAAAAGGTACATACCGCCTGAAACATCATACAATGAACATCTTGACTTTTCAGATGTGCGGGGACAGGAGTCAGCTAAGAAGGCACTGGAAATTGCGGCGGCAGGCGGTCATAATGTAATGCTCATAGGCACGCCGGGCTGTGGAAAGAGTATGCTTGCACAGCGTATACCGTCAATTCTTCCGCCGCTTACTTTTGAAGAGGCACTTGAAACTACAAAAATTCATTCGGTTATGGGATTAGTTACAGAGGAAATGCCAATAATAACAAAAAGACCTTTCCGTGCTCCGCATCATACGGCTTCGGAAATAGGTCTTGTCGGTGGTGGTTCTGTACCTCAGCCCGGAGAAATATCCATGGCTCATAACGGTGTGCTGTTTCTCGACGAAATTGCCGAATTCAGCAGGAAAACACTTGAAGTTCTCAGACAGCCGCTTGAGGACGGAAAAATTACAATTTCACGTGTAAGCGGAACTTTTTCATACCCTTGTGAGTTTATGCTCATAGGTGCTATGAATCCCTGTCCGTGCGGATATTACGGACACCCGACTGTAAAGTGTAAATGTTCACCGAAAAAGATAGAAATGTATAATTCAAAGCTTTCAGGACCTTTAATGGAACGTTTTGATTTGCACATTGAAGTAGCTCCGCTGAAATATAATGACCTTACTTCAAAAGTACGTGCAGAATCTTCAGCCGACATAAGAAAAAGAGTTGTGGTGGCAAGGGAGATTCAGAAAGAACGTTTTAAAGGTACTTCAATAAAATGCAACGCACTTATTACCCCTGACCTTATGCAGACATTTTGTCCTGTTGACGAAGAATCTGATAATTTTTTGAAAGGTGTATTTGAGAAACTTCATTTCAGCGGACGGGTACACAGTAAAATTCTTAAAGTTGCAAGAACAATTGCAGACCTTGAGGAGAGTGAAGTTATAAGGAAAAAACATATTTCGGCAGCTGTTCAGTACAGAACACTTGACAGAAACTGAAATGACATAGCAATATAAAAAGGTTAAAGATAAGGAGAACAAAATGAAATCGGCTTTTAAAAATTTGTCGGGAAATAAGCACAGTATTGATATAGGACTGCTTGTCGCTGTTATAATCTGCTCTGTTATAAGCACTTTGCTGATTTATTCCATAAGTAAGAGTGGTATAAGCAGTGGTGAAGGAGTAGGGGACAGTTATTGGCAGACACAGCTTTTTTCCATGATTCTGGGAATAGGCGTGGCAATACTTCTTTCGTTTGTGGATTACAGAAAACTTGTAAAGCTATGGTTTATATATACTCCCATAGCACTTGCACTTGTTGCATTGACTTTTACTTCTCTCGGTTATCAGAGAGCAGGTGCGGACGATAAGGCGTGGTTGAAATTAGGTTCATTTCAGTTTCAGCCGTCGGAAGTTCTGAAAATAGTATTTATACTAACTTTTGCATATCATCTTTCACGGGATGAGGAAGATATGAATAAGCCTTTTCATATGCTTCTTCTGTGTCTGCACGCCGCTGTTCCTCTTGCAATTGTCGGAATGCAGGGCGATTATGGTACGGCCATTGTTTTTGCTGTTATATTTGTATTTATGATATGCTCTGCTAAAATTTCTTGGAAATATATGGTTATTGCACCTTTTGTCATAGCGGCAGGAGTTGCGGCTATGTGGTTTTTTGCACTTAGTGATTTCCATAAAAAAAGAGTATTGATTCTTTTCCACCCCGGAACAGACCCCGACTATATCGAATATCAGCAGGACCTTGGACTTGCCGCACTTAAATCAGGCGGAGTTTTCGGAAAGGGTCTTTTTGCAGACGCAGAAGAATATATATACGTTCCTGAAATACACAATGACTTTATTTTTACCTATGCAGGACAGGTTTTCGGTTTTGTCGGTTCGGTTGGTATTCTGATAATTCTTGCATATATATGCCTTAAAATATTTGCAAACAGCCATATAACAAGAGACCGTCTCGGAAAATTCATATGTATCGGTTCATTCGGAATGATTTTCGCACATTGTGTCATGAATATAGGAATGGTTCTGAAAGCTGCTCCTGTTATCGGCGTACCGCTTCCGTTTATGAGTGCAGGCGGTACGGCAATGGTAAGTATGTATGCAGTTATTGGAATAGTGCTGAGTACTTACAGTCACAGAGCCGTGACATATAACGTTTTTTATGACGACAATGACGAAATATAAGGAGATTTTAATGAGTAAATGGAATATTGTTAAACTTGGTGATGTATGTTCAAAAGGAAGTTCTAATATTGCTCAAAAGGATATTGAAAATAATAATGGTTTATATGGAATTTATGGTGCAGGTGGATATATAAAAAATATAGATTTTTATCATCAAAATAAACCATATATTGCTGTTATAAAGGATGGTGCAGGAATTGGGCGGACAATGTTATTACCTGAAAAAACATCAGTTATCGGAACAATGCAGTATCTGATTCCAAATGAATTGGTAATTGCAGAATATCTTTATTATGCAGTAACTCACATGAATCTTGCAAAGTATTTTACAGGAACAACAATTCCACATATCTATTTCAAAGATTATCAAAGGGAAAAGCTCATACTTCCTCCAATTGAAATTCAGCAAAAAATGGTCTTGAATCTCAACAAAGTAATTTACACTATTAACTTATGCAATCAGATACTTGACAGGCTTGATTTGATTGTCAAGGCAAGATTTGTGGAGATGTTCGGCGACCCTGTTTCTAATCCTATGAGGTGGCAAACTAAACCGCTTTTAAGTATTGGTAAATGCAAGAATGGAATGAATTTTCATTATGATGATAACGGGGTGGAAATTAACTGTTTAGGCGTTGGTGATTTTAAGGACTTATCAATTATTACAGATACTTCTGTACTTCCTAAAATATCATTAAATGAAATGCCGACGAACGAATATTTTTTGAAAAATGGTGATATTGTATTTGTACGTTCTAATGGTAACAAGTCATTAGTAGGCAGGAGTTTAGTTGTTTATCCCGATGATATACCTACTACTTTCAGCGGATTTTGTATCAGATTCAGAAAAGATGATGATTCTATTCTGATTCCTTATTTATTAAGGGTTTTTAAAACAGATTCTATCAGAAAGAAAATGTCTGGCAGAGGGGCAAATATAAAAAATCTTAATCAGCAAATACTTTCTACTCTTGAAATTCCTGT
>CAMWGS010000035.1 GCA_947173865.1 uncultured Ruminococcus sp. | reverse complement strand
ATAGTCTACCCGAATTTCAAAATAGTCTACCCGAATTTCAAAATAGTCTACCCGAATTTCAAAATAGTCTACCCGAACTTCAAAATAGTCTACCCGAACTTCAAAATAGTCTACCCGAACTTCAAAATTATCTACTCAAATTTTCAAAATAGTTTATTTTAATTTTCCAAATAGTCTACATGAATTTTCAAATTGTCTACCCGAATTTTCAAATTGTCTACCCGAATTTTCAAATTGTCTACCCAACTGTCTACCCGATTATCAACATAGTTTTGCTATTTATAGGCTTTTTTATTTATTTGGGTAGACACGGGGGACTATTTTTATTATTGTATGCACAGGAAAAAAATGAAATCTATAACACATGATAGTAATAAAAATATATATAAGATTAAAAAAAACAGTCCCAATAGTCTACCCAAATAATAATTTTCAGCTATTTATAGGAAAATGTATATAAAAATTGGGTAGACAATACGAAAAAAAACAGTCCCCCAACTGTCTACCCGAATTGTCTACCCATATGATATTTTATTCATTCTCAATTATTGAATCAAAGTTATGATAAGCTTCTTTTGTTTCTGGTGTTAAAGTAAAGCAATAGTATTTTTTTCCATGACTTTTAATTATAAGGTTTTCCAAATCACATATTCGTAAATAATCTGCAACTTCTTTCTTAAAGTCCGAAATTTTAGGATTCAATAAACCAGTATTGTCTTTGCACCACTGAATCATGATGTCATTCATTACCTTCTGAGTTACATTATCAAACTTTCTTGCTGTTCGTTTGATACAACATTCCTTAAAGAAAGACAGATAAGGGGAGTTCTGCACCTTATACACTTCAAGTAACTGTTTACTGCTCTTTGGTACTGAAAAGTTATAGCCGTTATTTATTGCAATTTTCAAAGCCTGAATAGCCTTATAGATAATGCCACTACTTTCACCAACAAGCTTGTCTACTAAATTCGCATCACGTTCTGATTCAGGCACACGGTGAGTACAGGCTACAGGAATAATGCGGTTATATACGTGTTCACCTCTGTCACCACCAAATTTTGGCAATTGGTTGCAACAGAACCATAACAGCCCTTTAAATGTATAGTTGAAACTGTCACGGCATTTGCCCTCAATCATGATTGAATCACCGCCCGTAAGCTGTTTGAATATCTTTAATTCTTTAATAGGCATAAAACCTGCATCAGAGTTACCATAGAGACGTTTATTATAGATATTGTATGTTCCGAAACGCTTTTCAAGGTCTTGCAAGTCACCATTACTGCAATTTTCTTCTCCGATAAGTCTTTCAACGAATCTTTTCAATACCGATTTACCCGTGCGACCTTCACCAACAAGAAATAAGCTGTTACCATTATGTCCCCTGAATCTGTAACCATGTACATTTGAGATAGCAGCACCGACAAATTCAAGCAGAAGTTGTTGCTTTTCCTTGTCGCCATCGGTAAGTTCATTGAAGAATTTGTCAAATATCGGTGTAGCCTGCTCCCCTTTAAAGTCACATGGTATCTGGATAGAGGAAAATATATCAGGTGTATGAGGTGTAAGCTCCATGTTATCAAGGTGCAAAATGCCATTTCGGAAGTTTATTATTCCCTCGTTAGCATTCAGTTCTCTTTCATCACGGTATCTGTGAATATCAGCACAAACATTCTTTGAAATTTCATTCACATCTTTCATTCTTACTTTTAATGGGTCATATGTCGCTATAATATCGGTTATATAGGCTTGTAAGCGGTTGACCGTGATATTATTATAAATACCATTACTGTACCAGTAAATACGCTGTGTAATGCTGTCTGAGTTCTCTGTAAAGCAATACTTTTCATTTTTCCTTATGTATTCCGCACATAATGCCGAATGTACAAAATAATCCTGCTTTTTTTCGCTGAATACAAAGAAGTCAGGGCGGTTCTGTTTGTGTTCTGGTTGCTCTGAGGGAATAACAGGTAATGGAGCAGGTGTATAATCAGTAGCACTTGTTATAGCACTCTGGAGCAAGTCAACCGCCTTTTCAGTTCCGACAACTTCAACAATGTCTGATATATCACCTTTTTTCTTAATGTCCTTATAAATGTCCGTCGCTCTGATTAGCTTTACTGGAATATTACTCTTTGCAAGACTTTCGGCGGTCTGAATACCTGCATTTTCACCGACTTCATCATTATCGGTAAGCACTATACATCTTTTTCCTGTCAAGTATTTATTATAATCTGATTTCCATTTTGAACCTGCTCCATTAGGTGAACTTGTTGCAGTGTAACCCATTCTTTCAAGTGTTTCAACGTCTTTTTCCCCCTCAACAATGATTACTGTATCTGCTGATGAGAGCAGGTGGAGATGATATAGGGGCATTTTCAAGCCATTTAAGCCAATTGTATATTGTCCGGTCTGTATGTCATATCTTTCCCATGATGTTGCTTTATCCCCTGCTTTATGTGTTTTGCCTCGTTTATTCGTGTATTCTGCAAGATACTTGGTAATAAACTTTTTAGCAATAGGTGTGCCATGCTTGTCCGTGTAGATGTGTTCACGCTGCTGTGTAATATCTTCAAACTTAGGGCGTGGTGGGGTTAAATATACTGCTTTTTCCGGAAGTTCGGCAGCTGACATGATTTCACCGAATGTGCAATTATGCTTACAGTCCATAAGAACCATTGGATTTCCTGTTTGCCTGTTAGGGCTTACCGAAAGATAAAGTTTTTCATGTCTGCATGAAGGACAAACCGCTGTCATCACGCCGTTGGTGTCAGTCTTTTTCACTTCAAAGTGAGAAATAAATTCATCAAAAAGTCTTTGCTGTTGTGTGTCTAAAATCATGGTTTCCTCCTGAATTTCTCTGTTTTGTACAGGCGAACATCTTTTGCATAATTAAAGTTCTCTGTTTCTTACTAATTTTTATATAAAAAGAGAGTAAGAGACCGTCAAAGCACTCTTACCCTCACAAAATTTCAATTTACTATTGACAAACATAAAAACGTCTGATATAATAATAAACAGAAAAGGGTAAGAGGATAGCGGTGCAAATACAGAATTGGCGTTCTGCTTGCAACAAAACCCGTTATTTTTTTACATGAGGTTTAAAAAGTACGGAATTGGCGTTCTGTACTTTTTTTATTATAACATTATCTAAATGTAATGTCAACCAAAATAACTATATGTTGCTAAAACGTTAGTTCTGACCTGCTCCGGCAGGTTATTTTTATTGGATAGATGTTAATTTTTGGTTTCTATATCTGATGTGTTAGACATACTATCTACAAGTTTCATTAAATATGTTATTCTTTTAAATGATAAATGGAATCCGGCATGAAAAGCACTTTTTATATCTTCAGTTTCAGAAATATTTTCATTATCTTTAAGCCACGCTGCATATAATTCAGCTTCGTTTATATCATCATATATCATAATAATCACAGCCTTTCAGAATGGAACATTACCGTCTGATATTATTTCTTCATAGTCATCATTATCATGTACTTTTGTTCCGCCGAAAATTTTTTCGAGCGGTTCGCCCTGCATTGCTCTGTAAAGATTATCAGATTCAACTTCTGCTGCACATTCATTATAAAAACAATCATAATAATAATTACAACCTTTACAGCGGTATTTATCAAATGTCTCTTGTAAAATGAGAACCGCCCTTCTTTCAGAAATCAAAGAGTTGTATCTTAATAACGGTGTAACGAAAGCGGAAACTAAAGCAACGAGCTTGACCAGAAATAAAACAACAAGGGGAGGGCTTGTAAATGAATGATTTGAAGTACTGTAAGATGTGCGGAACGCTAATATCAAACGCCAATTTAGACGATACCGACTACTTTAGACACATAGCATTGAAGTATTGTCCGGCTTGTCGTAAGCTTTCAGACCAACAGAAAACGGCTTTGAGGGTCTACAACCTCAGACAGCGTAAGAAGCAGAAAGACAAGTTTCGGGACGAGCAACTGATACTTCTGAATCAGCAAGTCGAGCTGATGAAAGAGGAGAACGAATTATTAAGACAGAAAATTATGCAGTTGAGGGAAGACATAATCAGTAACTAATACAGTCAGAACGGGAGTGGGCGAACCTGCTCCCAATAATTCAACCCATATACTACCAAAACAAACGTGATTGAAATAATACCAAAAATCAGGCTGAAAGTGCGTTAATAAACAGTAAAAAACTACCAAAGTATACGACCCTATAAATTAATAGTGCATATTTTCTGTTTATTAATTCCCAATTTGTACGGAAATATAGGCAATATTTCATTTTAACAATTGAAAAAATCGGGATAAATTGGTAGTGAAAATATGAATAGGAGTAATGTTTATGAAAATTTATGGTTATTGCAGAATCAGCACACCAAAACAGAGTTTGGACAGGCAGATAAAAAACATTTCTGCCGAATATCCTACCGCCGAAATCGTTACCGAGACTTACAGCGGTACAACAACCGACCGTCCACAATGGAATAAGTTAAAGAAAAAGATTCTCAGGCAGTCAGAACAGGGAGAGGAAATTACTATTGTATTCGATTCTGTATCGAGAATGAGCAGAAATGCCGTTGAGGGATTCAGGGAATACAAAGAGTTGTTTGAGGTTGGTATAACTTTGGTATTCCTCAAAGAGCATATGATTGATACTGAAACGTACAAGCAGACCATGAACAAACAGCTTGACGTTATCGCTGATACAGGTGATTCAGATACCGACACGCTTATAAATACTATTATCGGAGCAATACAGAAATATCAGCTTGCACTTGCTGAAAAGCAGATTAAGCTTGCATTCGAGCAATCCGAAAAAGAAGTATCGGACTTACGGACAAGAACCAGCGAGGGCATGAAAGCCAGTGGAGCAGGTGAGAAAATCAGAAAATCTAAGACCGGAAGGACTTTTGAAACATCTAAAGCTAAGTCTGCAAAAAGAATTATCCGACAGCACTCTAAAACCTTTGGCGGTTCGCTGTCTGATTCAGAGTGCATACAGCTTACAGGTGTCAGCCATAACACATTTTACGAGTATAAAAGACAAATAAAAGCGGAGTAGTTGCTGTGATGCACGGCTTTATATCCTGTTACCTGCTCCATAATTCTTTAATTGATTATTTATCAATGATTGATAAATAAGTAAAAAAGGACTTATGAAAAGCCCTTTTATCTGTTATCTTTAACCATTTTATTAACCATTACAATTACTTCTGCTTGTTGTGTTATAGACAAACAATGAAATAACTTCATTAGTTCTTGCTCATATTCGTTAGAACATGAAGGAGTATTTATTATATTTGACTGTGTTCCAGTGACTGTGGTATTCTCATTTTTTATAGTTTGTGATATAGTTTTATTATCTCTATCATGATTCTCAATTAAGTCTGACTTCTTTATGTGAAAATAATTAGCAATCATTTCTATTTTGTCTATTCGAGGGTATTTTTTACACTGCAACCAACCACTTACAGTAGAATAGTTAAATCCCAAATCATCACAAAGTTTATAGCGGTCAATATTATTGATTGTCATGTAGTAAGTCAAATTATTTGAAAAGATTAATTTATTATTACTCATTGCTATCACCACCTACTTCAATATTACACTATATTCAGCAAAATGTCAAGATTGATTTTCAAAAAGTACTTGATTTTATACTGGTAATATGGTATTATATAATTACTCTAAAAGAACAATAAGGGAGTGTTTTTAATGCCGATAACGTTGAAAGCTGCACGAGTAAATAGCGGATTAAATCAAACAGAAGCTGCTAAATTGATTGGTGTAAGCCGTTCGACTATCATGTCATGGGAAAAATATCATAGTTTTCCAAACGTTATACATCTTTATGCCATAGAAAGAACTTATAATGTAAAATATGATGATATTATTTTTTTGCCTTCTGATTATTCTTTAAGTATAACAAGCTGTGATGAAACAACATGACAGCTATTCAAAAAGAGAAACGTCGGATATACAATCGAAACTATCAACAGAATATATCACCAGAACAACGTGAACATCGCAAAGAGTATATGAAAAATTATCAGAAACATTACCGTAATGCTCATAAAGATAGATATAACGAGTATCAGAAAGAGTACCAAAGAGAATACCGACTCAGGAAAAAGAGATTATCAAAAAGTGAAAGAAGGTGAAATTCGTGAATATTGGTAACCGCATACGCCTGCTCCGTGAGGAAAAAGGACTGACACAAGGAGAACTTGCCGAAAAACTTCACGTTACTCAGAGCTTTATAAGTGTAGTTGAGAACAAAAATAAAAACCTCTCAATGCGTAAATTCCTTGAACTTGCAGAGATTTTTGAATGTTCGGTAGAAGTAATTACAGGAAAGGAAGGCTTGAAATGAAATTCAAGAATGAATACCACAAAACTTTATTTTGGGTTATTATGCAGAAAATGACCCGTGATGACGGTTATCACAAGGCTATTGCTTATCTGATAGCACTTGATGATGTATGCAAAGACCATGTAGAAGAAATTTATGACTTTAAAAAAAGGTGCATCATGCCTGACTGCCTTAAAAAATCATGGCAGACCGGAACAAGCCTGAAAACAACCCGTTTAGCGTTCAACCTGTTTACTGGTCACATAAACTGGTGTCCTGATTTTATGAAAGCGGAATGTACACCCGAAAATATATTCCGTTCTGAATATGCTCCATACTACTGGGAAGCCATAAAAATACGCTATCCAGAATACACCGGTGAAAACATGACAGAGCAGGAAGAATCTGAAGCATACATTTACGAATACAATGAAGGAAATGATGATGAATGTAGGCGGTCATCAAGTGCGATATCTAAAAGCCTGTTACTATGTCTGTCTCTTCCGTCAATGATAATCTGGTGTTTGCTACTCTCACCGACGGTGTTAGGGATTTCAATTTGTACCGCTTTCATATGCGTGTCATCACAGCACTGAATGTCAGTAATGAATTGCTCCAGTTCTTCCAGTTCATCTACAGCTTTATTCATTTCACGTACTTTAGCATATACTGAAATGAATTTCAGGCTGTCAGGGTCGGACTTTCGCTCTGGTTCTCTGTCGTCAAGTGACTGTCGGAAGTTGTACAGCTTCTTTGCAATAGCTCCAACAATCAGAAGATACAAAAATGCTTCCAAAATTCTCACTCCTTGTATTGACATTCCAAAGGGGAGTGTGATATAATAACAATACTTCCCCTTTGGTCTGGGGTTGATGCTGGCAGTGCTATGCAGTTTTCTTGTTCACGGAGTTCTGCATAGCACTGCCTTTTACTTTTTACCTGCTTTTATCGTTTTCACCTCGCTTTCGTTATTCGTCATTTCTGCTGTGATTATATAATAACACTAATTTCAAGTGAAGTCAATTGACGTTTTACACAAGATTATAGTGCATATTTTGTATAATATTTCACTTGATTTTAGTGTTACAATATGATATAATTATAATGGGTAATTAGGAAGTATTTTAAAAATTTGCTCCACCACGAAAGGAAGGAATATATGCCAATAAAGTATAAAATTGATGTATTAGCCGAATTAAAGGCGAAAGGCTACTCAACAACACGTATCAGGAAGGAAAAAATAATTGGTGAAGCAACCATGCAGAGATTAAGACATAAACAAAGTGTTTCTTTTGACGTTCTTTCTAAACTTTGCAATTTGCTGGAATGTGATATAGGTGATATATTATCAAATGAAGATGAGCAGGCTGAATAATATCAGACCTGCTCTTTTATTTATAAATACTGTTTTATAATTTCATTGTCTGCAAGTGCAGTTTCTAAAATACGGCTTAATATCGTGGTGTAGCCTTTGCCTAATGATTTAGCTTTTGTTAAAGCCTGTGGTGATAATCTGATAGCGACTGTCTGCTTTGTTTGTGTCTGCTGTCGTCTGGTTCTTGCGACCTCAGCAAGTCTTGTTATCTGCTCGTCGGTAAGTTCGGGGCATTCTTCATCAGGAATAGCCAGAGAATTAGCAACATCTTCAAGCATTGCAAGCTGTTCTGCCGTTAAACCCTTATTAAAATCAATATCCTTGTAAACTTTCATAATATAAACTCCTTTCCTTAGGCGTTGCTTTACGTGCTGAAATAAGCCTTATTCTTTCACCTCTTTCAGTGTATACAACCATTACAACAATAGGAATTTGATTTATAAGTCCTATTGTTATGTATCGGTCTTCATACTCTGAATGACCTTCATCAAAAATTTCAAGCCTGTTTTCATCATCAAAAACATACGCTGCTGTTGTAAAATCTAACTTATGTTTTCTGATATTAGTCTGTTCTTTATCATTGTCCCACTCAAAAAGCACTTTATCACTTCCTTTTACTCTATTATATCATCTTGTAATACAAATTGCAATACTTTTTGAAAAGTTTTATTTTGAATAAAAAAAGCAGGCTGAATAATATCAACCTACTCTTTCTTTAAAGGTACAGAAATTTGCACATTAGTTTTAATTATTTATTTTTGATTATAGATTAAATTTGTGACTAAAAAATTAATCTTCATTATCCTCAATGCTAACTACAGTTAATTTTAAACCAACAACTCTGAGTAAGCTATCCAATATATTGTATTTTGGAATTAATTGAAGATTTTCAATTCGTTTTAAATTTCTTTGAGAAATACCTGATATTTCTGAAATTTTCACCTGTGATATATTTAATTCTTTTCTTTTATCCATATATTTCTTTAAAATTAAGAAATAATCTTTTATATAATCATTATTCAACAAATTAGTTGTAGAAATACACATTTCTTTTATATTTTCATCTGCTGTATTATACTCCTCTTTTAACTTATTTAATATATCAATAGTATTTTCTCCCTCACTATTGATTAATTCTAAAATACTGCTTTTCATTATAATACCTCACTATACCTCTTTAAACTCCAACTTATTTTATTATTTCCATTTTTTTATTTTATATTTATTTAATTGTATTTTTATAAGTTTTTATTGATTATTAATCAATACGATTTCCATTCATCTTTATTTATGCCTTTTAATTTAAAAACTAATCCTTCACCATCAGGTTTAATTTCTAATATTATGAAATTACTTAAACGATAAAAGTATATATTTTTCTCATCATCATACTTAAGTAAGTTCATATCATCCTTTAATCCAAAAATTTGGCAATATTTAATTCCAGTTGCTAAAGATGACATTTCATACTCCAGTAATTCATCAGATTCACTTTTGGATAAATTCTGATTTTTATGAATTTCTTGAATTTCTTTTGTCCATAAATATGTTAACATAATTGGTTCTTTTTCCATTTCATAATTCTTTGATAAACCAAAATTATCAAGATGAGAAATAGTAAATTGATACTTTTTTTTATGCATGGTTTTTTACCTCCTAACAATTTTACTTATGTGCCTATTCTGTCCCTATAAATATATAATACCATATTATAAATGAAATGTCAATACATTCTGAGATTTATTTTTTTATTAATTATAAAAAATAATTTTTAATGATTTTAATTGTAGTAACCAAATAGTTCATATTTTTCTTAGGTATAGAAGATTCTACTTGTAATTACGCTGGAGCAAGTGAAAACGGCATCAAGGTCTTTACAAATATTGCAGATTGTTATATAATTACTATATAAGCAATTAATAAAAAAATATCTGAAAGGAATGATGTAATGAAACAGAAAATAAACAAACAGTGGCTTGTTACTCTCCGGAATGACCTTCATGAAAGTATCTATGATGAAGTTACTGGCACGGAACATAAGGCATTGAGAGTACTCAGAGAACCGAATAAAAGCAAGAAACAACCTGCTCCGAAACTGATTGTTGTTGTAGATAGTGAGGCACAGGCACTGTCAATCAAAGAAAATTGCCTTAACCTGATAGCAAACACCAACGAGAGTATCAAGAGGGAATTGAAAGACGGTGCGTTTCTGCACTATGAAATCAAATACAGCATCAATATAATCAATTCTGAAAGTGATATACTGCTTTCGGTTCGTGATGCACAACGTCGTAAGAAAATGGACGGCGAAAAAATCAAAAGCAAATTACAAATATCACATGATGATTTAATAGCAAAACAGAAAATGGAGCATGAATACTTTAACGCAGAAACAGACAAATATGAATCCGACATTAAAAATATTGAAGATTGTATAAATACCCTTGTTGATGATACAGACTATATTTTTGCCGAATCAACAGGCAATAGCTACCGCATAACATACTTTGACGGAGAGTGTCGGCAACAAATTAGTGCAGGAAACTTGCTGATTGCTGTAAGTTCTTCCGATATTCAGATACTTGATGCACCAAGCAGGAAGAAAAGGTCTGATAAGAAAGATTGTCTTTATTATCTGAAAACTGCATATGATACAATATGCATATATCCGGCATAATTATAAATAATTACATATTTAGTAATTATTTATGAAACCCGTAAATGTGGATTTTTATAAGTTAATAATAAATTGACGTATTTTGAAATATGTCTATTATCTGTTTTTGGTTATCAGACCGGAGCAGGTAAACCAAAGTTACAAAGTATAACAAGGTATACATAGAAGCATGGAAATTGACTTATACGGGCTTTTGTGGTATAATTATTATAACAATACTGCAAAATTTTCAGGCTCTTAAAATAGCATTTAAAGGCTATTTCATCGGTATTTAAATAAGGGGAATTTACAATGAGAAAGAAACATAATGCAATAGATAAGCTGCCGCCAAACATTAAAGAAATGGTTGATTACATGATAACATCCAACAGTACATACGGTGAAATCGTTGACTATATCAAGAGTTCCGGCAACAATATATCATTCTCGACTGTTCAAAGGTATGCAGTCAACCTTGTACGTTCGCTTCATGCTCTTCAAATAGCTAACCAAAACTTTAAAGCTATCAATGATGAAATAGAGAATTACAAAAATACCGACTGCACGGAAGCTATTCTGATACTCCTTAATAGTAAACTGTTGGAACGCATTAACAGTCTGCCCGATGAACAGCTTCTGAACCTTGATACAACTCAACTTGTAAAAAGTACAGTAGCTTTAACAAAAGCAATGGCATATAAGAAAAAAAACGATATACAGACCAAAACTTTACTTGAAAACGGTGCAGATATGCTTAAATCAATCGTATATCAAGCAATGGCTGAAGAAGCTCCGGAGCTATACCGAGATGTAAAGAAATTTATTGACAACCACTTATAACTATTATAATCTCTTTAGAAAACAGTCCGAATACGAAATTTTGGACTGTTTTTTCTTATATCTTTATTCTGAGAAAAACCGAATATTCCCGAGAAAAGCCGGTAATTCAGTGAGAAAATCCGAAATTTTACTGAGAAATTGCGAGAATCAAGTGAGAAATCTTGCAAACATTTTTGTATTAATCAATAAATAAGCAATTAATCATTCGATTTGTATTGGTTCTGTTGCAGAAAATTCTTGTTGATTCAAACTAAATCACATTTCAAGATTCATTCAACTAAATTTTTTGTATAAGTAAAAATGGGGTAGCGTTTCGCTACCCCATTTCACCTGCTCCATATTCGGAAATAATTGTCAACGTTTTTTCTTTGCTTCAAAACGAACTAAGAACGAACAAAAGAACTTTTGAGAAACTCTCAATAGTTAAGGCAATGAGAACTAACCCCAAGAACCAATACG
This sequence comes from uncultured Ruminococcus sp., assembly GCA_947173865.1. GTDB lineage: Bacteria > Bacillota > Clostridia > Oscillospirales > Ruminococcaceae > Ruminococcus. The sequence continues at coordinate 1,066 of CAMWGS010000035.1, read as the reverse complement.
ACTATCAGAGTGCGAACCGGCATGGAATATAACTCTTTATAATTCTTTATGTGGACTTTACAAAACTTTAGTGACTCCCCTGCTCCATTTATTCGGGTCTTTGAAGTTGTTTCCGTTGTTGCTTTCGTTACAGAGTTTTCTTGTTGGTTCAAGATGATTGAGCAGGTACAATAAAATTGAGAATGTACTAAACTTTTTTTCAGTTTGAAAGTATATCTTGTTATACTTTCACGTCGGTTCTGTACCATGTTGTAAGTGCAAAGTCGTGCATCAGAGCGACCATAGCTTTTATATTTACTGTTGATGTAGAAACGGTTACAGAGGTTTTAGGAGACTTCCTAACAACGCTGATTAAGTGTAAATGGGTTGCATTACAAACCATTCGCATCACTTAATCGTTGCTTGCTACTCTTCTTTTGGTGATAGTTCCAGAGCGAACTAAAGTAACCGTGATTATAATCAGATTGAAGTCAATCTATTTTGCAAGCTCCATGAAGAACGTGCAAAATAGATATTGGGTAAACACTATCTGTTTTGTTTATCACTTCCGAAACTTTTCATTTTCTGAATCACTTTTCTATAATAGCAAGCAACGTAAGTGGGTGTCCACTTACAAATTTTTATAAGTTTGAAAATAAAATTTTGGAAATTCCAAACCCCTTTACAGTAAAAGAAAAATTTATAATTATTTTTCAGATTTAGAAGATGATGTATTGAGAATTTTTTTGTAAAACGGATTCAGAAAAAATCACAAATTAAGACGTTCATGACAGAACGGGTAGTGTTTACCCAATACCTGTTTTGACTGCTCTTAACCGTTCATCAAAACAAGCCCATTTCATTTCAGTGAATTTATTGTTCCGTAACGTTAACTGACAAATAATGTTTCAGCACTTAACCGAACTTTTGAAAATTCTTTCCAAAAAATATTACTCAGGTTTCTTTTCCTCACCTGAAAAAAGCTGATATATACTAAACGTGTTCTAACCTGCTCCATTTTCTATTATTTTTATAGTCTACCCGAATTTCAAAATAGTCTACCCGAATTTCAAAATAGTCTACCCGA
>CAMWGS010000034.1 GCA_947173865.1 uncultured Ruminococcus sp. | reverse complement strand
ATGCATGTACACAAGAGGAAGGAGGGGGGAATCAAATAAATAACATTTTTTGTTCTTGTATAATTGGAGGTATGTACAAAACAGAAGATGTTTTCTTGTGATTTGGTTATTTAACTGATTACAACAAATTTCGACAATTTTATTGCGAAAATTTCCGAAATATGATATAATATATAGTTAAGCTGATATATTTTTACATTCTATGTCTATAATATATTATACTCATTTTTTTGAGTTTGTCAAGTGGTTTCTGCTTATTTTAATGAGTTTGTGCGTTTTTTACAAAATGAGGAGGCGATTTTTGTATGTTTTATGAAAGACTGTGTGATATTTGCAAAGAAAAGGGAACATCTGTAACGAATATGCTTAATGAGCTGGGGCTTAGTACAGGAAGCACAGGCAATTGGAAAAAAGGTCAGCTTCCGAAAGGTGATATTCTTATGAAAATTGCTGATTATCTGGAAACTTCAATTGATTATATACTTTTGGGAGAATTCAGGAGTGACCTTAACAGCGACGAAAAACAGCTTATTGAACTTTACAGGATTACCCCCGACCGTGCGAAATATAAAGTAATATGTGATATGGAACGCATTGTACAGGAGGAAATAAAAAAATTTTCAGCGGAATGATTAAAAGGGCGGTTTGTGGAAAACCGTCTTTTTTGATTTTGGATAATCCTTGACAGTACGAAACAAAATTGATATACTTGTTTTATAGAAATAAAAATATTATGCAGGTGATTTGATGTTAATAAAAAAAATCTTTTTTGTCCTGCTGTCGTGTATTATGTCGATTGCTGTCTTGTCGGGAAACGGAATAATGTCAGCATTGGTGGAGGAAAGTTTTCAGGCATCAGCCGAAACACTTTCAGTAATGCATGATGATTATTACCGCATTGATACCGAAGATACGGAACGTATTTCATACAGTGACTATTATGATTTGTACTGTTCGGAAAATCGTCCTGATAAGGTTATTGAAGTTTACGGAAAAGACTGTGTTTCCGCCGAGAACGGAAATTTTTCCACGGGAAATTACAGTCAGAAAGACAATGTGCTGATATGGGAAAGCAGTGGCGGAAAAGTTTCCTATAATATAGATGTTGAGGAAACGGGAATTTACTGTGTTAACATGACTTATTTTCCGCTTGATTCGGATAGTTCCGCAATAGAGTTTTCCATGAGCATTGACGGTGAAATTCCGTATGATACGGCTTCACGTATAACTCTTAACAGGGTATGGGTAAGTGAAAAAGATATTTATAAGGATTCACACGGGAATCAGGTACGTTCTCCGCAGGTTCAGCAGGGAATGTGGCAGAAGAGTGATTTTAATGACGTTGACGGACTTTTCAGTGAACCACTCTTTTTTTATCTCGGAAAGGGAACACATGAAATAACTTTTGAGTCTGAAAAAGCGGAATTTGTTATTGAGAGTTTTAAATTTTTTAATCATGAAAAATTACCCTCATATAGTGAGTATAAAGGTAATGCCGATATTTTTCCGTCGGCGGAAAATATTTTCAGAATAGAGGGTGAAAGTGCCGTATATAAATCAGATTCAACGCTTTTTCCGACTTATGACAATACTGATTATCTTGTTTCGCCGTCCGACCCTGTAAAAATAGTCTATAATACTTTCGGTGCTGGAAACTGGAAAAAAGCATTGCAGTCTGCAACGTGGGTTATCGGAAAGGAAGATATAAAAAACGACGGCTGGTATAAAATCGGAATAAAGTACCGTCAGAATCAGATGAGGGGATTTTATTCAAACAGGCGTATATATGTGGACGGACAAGTACCTTGTGAAGAACTGAATCAGGTTAAATTCTGTTATGATAACGACTGGAATCTTGTCTGTCCCGAATCGGACGGCGAAAGTATTTATATATGGCTTACAGCAGATTGTGACCATACTTTTACAATGGAATGTGTAACGGGTGAAATCGGTGATTATATACGTAAACTTGAAAATATTGTTTCTGAACTCAATACATATTACAGAAAAATTCTCATGATTACAGGTCCTGCACCTGATAAGTATACAGATTATTACGTACATGAAAAAATCCCCGAACTTACCGACGAATTTCAAAGGATTTCCGACGAACTCAAAGACATTCAGAACGGTATTGAAAGCCTTTCGGGTATATCGGGTTCGGAAGCGGCTGTAATTGAGAGAATGACGGTAATTCTGGACAAATGCATAAAAAAACCGCTGAAAATTCCGCAGTATCTTTCACAGATTAAAGAAAATATAACTTCCGTTTCGTCATGGATAAGAGAATGTCGTGACCAGCCACTTGAAATAGATTACATTGAATTTGCAACGGCAGGAGCTGATTTTTCGGAATACAGAAGTAATTTTTTCAGGTCGCTCTGGTTCGGTATAAAATCATTTTTCGGGTCTTTCTTTGAGGACTATTCAACACTTTCCGACGTTACAGGTGAAAAGGCTCTGAATGTGTGGGTTAATCTCGGACGTGAACAGGCTCAGACCGTAAAGGAAATGACAAACGATTTTATTCGGAATACAGGTATTCCCGTTTCCGTAAGTCTTGTGACGGGCGGAATAGTTGAAGCTTCACTTGCCGGAAAAGGTCCTGATGTTGCTTTGTTTCTCGGTGGTGAATATCCTGTTAACCTTGCCGTCCGTGATTTGCTTGTTGACGTTTCACAGTTTGATGACTATCAGGAAATTACAGGACGTTTTCAGGAAAACGCCATGACTCACTATGAATATAACGGCGGTGTTTACGGTCTGCCGATAACACAAAGCTTTCCCATGCTTTTTTACCGTACGGACATTCTTTCTGAACTCGGTTACACTTCACCGCCTGAAACGTGGGAAAATCTGACAGATATGCTTCCTTCGATACAAAGAAACTATATGTCTGTCGGACTTGTTCTGCCGTCAACGGACATTTCTCCGTCAACGGAAACAGGGCATACTTTTGCAATGTTGTTACTGCAAAGAGGGAAGAATTATTATAATCAGAACATGACAAAGTCTGTCTTTGATTCTACGGAAGCAGTTGAGGCTTTTGAACAGTGGACGGATTTTTATACAGAATACAGCTTTGAACAGTCCTACGACGCTTTCAGTCGTTTCAGAACAGGAGAATATCCGATTGTTATTTCTGATTATACTTTTTTCAATCAGCTTTCATATGCTTCTCCCGAAATAAGAGGATTATGGAACTTCTGTCCCGTCCCTGCCACCGAAAACAACGGCACTCTTTCCCATGCCGTAAATTCAGATACTTCGGGAGCGGTTATTTTCAGAAAGACAGAAAATACTGAAAATGCATGGGAGTTTATAAAGTGGTTTACGGATACTGAAACACAGGTTCGTTACGGAAATCAGACAGAAGGACTTCTTGGAACAATGGGACGTTTTAACACAGCAAATACTGAGGCTCTGAAACGTCTTTCGTGGTCGGACAGTGAACTTTCACGGCTTTTTGACCAGCGTGAAGAACTTGTTGAAATACCTGTTATACCGTCGTCGTATGCAGTTACAAGAAATATTATGAATGCTTTCAGGGAGGTGGTCAATGAGCGTGAAAATCCCCGTGACACGTTTCTTTGGTACAATCGTGATATAAACGACGAAATTTCCAGAAAACAGGAAAATATCAGTGAAGAAAGGAGAGAATAGCGTTGCTGAAAAAAGTATTTTCAGAAGTCAGGAAGAACAGGGAATGTTATCTTATGCTTGCTCCTTTTATGATTCTTTTTGTGATGTTTACGGTTGTACCCGTTCTGATGTCCTTACCGATTGGATTCACGGATTTCAATATGGTACAGCCGCCCGAATTTATCGGACTTTCAAATTATACCGCTCTTTTCCTTTCCGACAAGGTTTTTATCAAGTCAATAAGGGTTACGGTTATATTTGCGTTTTTTACAGGTCCTGTAAGCTTTGTACTCTGTTTTATGCTTGCATGGCTGATAAACGAAATGCCGTCAAAGCTGAGAACATTATTTACACTTATATTCTATATTCCGTCAATGGCAAACGTATATTCAGTATGGAAAATTATTTTCAGCGGTGATATAAACGGCTATATAAACTCTTTTCTTATAAATATAGGTATTATAACGTCTCCGATACAGTGGCTTACAGACGGTAACTATGTACTCGGAACTGCTATTGTTGTACAGTTATGGTTGTCTCTCGGAGCAGGATTTCTTGCCCTGCGTGCAGGTTTTCAGAATATTGACCGCTCTATGTACGAAGCAGGAGCAGTTGAAGGAATAAGCAACAAGTGGCAGGAACTTATATACATAGTTATTCCGTCAATGAAACCACATCTTATGTTTGCTTCCGTTATGCAGATTGTAAGTTCTTTTACTGCGGGAACGGTAATACAGAATATTGTAGGTTTTCCTAGTACGGACTATAAGGCACATACTATAATGACTCATGCTTATGATTACGGCTGGGTTCGTTATGAAATGGGATATGCTTCAGCAATATGCATGATACTTTTTATAGTAATGTACGCTGTAAACAGAGTTATAAGCAGAGTTCTCGGAAAATATACGGACTGAGGAGATAAAGGAATGTCGCATATCAGAAAAATCAGGGTTTCATGCAGACAGGCAGGACGGAAAAAAGGAAGTACCTTTTTGATGTTTTTATTTCTTGCATTACTGGGAATCTTCATGTTTTTTCCCGTTTATCTTACTTTTGTAATGTCTGTAAAACCTGTTGAGGAGCTTTTTATATTTCCGCCGAAACTTTACACACTTCGTCCGACTTTTAAGAATTTCAGGGATATGTTTGAAATTATGAGACAGAACAGAGTCCCGTTTTCAAGGTATGTATTTAATAGTATAACTGTTACTGTTTCGGTTACGGTGTTGCAGTGCTTATTTATTTCAATGTCTGCTTTTGTACTTGCAAAGTGTCGGTTTGCGGGAAGAAAATTTATTAATAATGTAATAGTGATTTCACTTCTTTATCAAAGTAATGTTATATATATAATGCAGTATATGGTACTTGCAAAACTGAATCTTATTGACAGTCTGCTTGCGATAATTCTGCCGTCGGTAGCTTCGCCTATGGGACTTTTTCTCATGAAACAGTCAATAAGTCAGATTCCCGATTCAATAATAGAGTCCGCAAAGACAGACGGTGCGGGACTTTTCCGAATATGCTGGCAGATAGTCATGCCGAATCATAAACCCGCTCTTATGACGCTTATTATTTTTGCATTTCAGTCGTCATGGAATATGCAATCCGGAGCTTTCGTATTTCATGAACAGTATAAAACTCTGCCGACTGTTGTAAATCAGGTATCTTCCGCAGGTCTTGCACGTGCCGGAACTGCTATGGCAGCGGCTGTATTTATGCTTGTTCCGCCTGTCATTGTGTTTACTGTTGCACAGAAACATATAATTGAGACTATGGCTCATTCGGGTATACGTAATTAGAAAGGTCGGGGAGATGAAAAGGATATTAAAAAAATTTTTTACGCTGATTTTTTCGTTTTTGGCTGTCGGACGTATTGTAAATTTAATGGTCGTAAATGCTTTCCCCTACATTTCATATAATTACGACCGCTGGGGTGACGCTATTCCGTCGCAGGCAGGATATATTGAAAAGTGTACCGTTTCGGGTGATGATATAGGTGCGGATTCGTTTAACGAACCAAGTGACATATTTTTTGACGGAAATAATTTTTATATCGCTGATACAGGAAATAACAGGATTGTAGGTGTTGACAACAATCTTGAAAATGTTTCCGTAATTTATGAAAAGTTTAAAATGCAGGACGGTTCTTTTACAACACTTAACAAGCCTGAAGGTGTATTTGTTTCGGACGATATTATTTATATAGCCGATACACAGAATTCGAGAATACTTCTTGTCAGTCATGATAAGGAAGTCATTTCTGAAATCACAAAGCCCGATTCTGAAATTTATGACCAGAATAAAACTTTTCTTCCGAAACGTGTAATTGCTGACAAGGCAGGAAATATATATGTTGTTCTCGGTAATATTACAACAGGTTGTGCGATGTTCAGTCCGCAGGGGGAATTCATTGGATTTTATGGTGCAAACAGGATTGAACCGACTTTAGAAGTGGTCGGTAATTATTTCAGGAATATTTTCATGTCAGACAAGAAAAAAGCACGGCGTACAAGAAAAGTACCGTCGGGAATAACAAGCTTTGACATAAAAGGTGATTTTATTTTTACCTGTACTGCGTCATCGTCTGTTTTGTCAGATACGGTTAAAAAGCTTAATTCCGCAGGAAAGAATATTTTTGCGGACAGATATGTTTCATTTGGTGACTATAAGCTGAAATATGACACTTCACATTATAAAATACCTGATTCGTCCATATGTGATATTGACATCTCTGAAAACGGAAATATAAACTGTCTTGATTTCAGTACGGGTCATATTTTTCAGTATGATGAAGAGTGTAATCTTCTTTTTATTATGGGTACGGTTGCAGAACAGAAAGGCGGTTTTAAGAGTCCGTCGGCGATTGAATCGGCAGGGGAAAATATTTATGTTCTTGACTCACAAAAAAACAATATAACAGTTTTTACCGAAACAGCTTTCGGAAAAACAGTACACAAGGCAGTTGAGCTTTATAACACGGGATATTATGCGGAATCCCTTGATTTGTGGTATGAGGTTCTCAGACGTGACGGTAACTATACATACGCTTATAACGGTACGGCTTTTGCACTGCTCAGAAAAGGTGATTATAAAAATTCAATGAAATACTCAAAGCTGGCGGGAAATTCCGAGTTATACAACAAGGCTTTCGAGGAATACAGAAGTGTGTTTCTGAAAGAAAATTCGGGAAAGATATTTTTTGTCTTACTTACGGCAGTTATTGCTTTTACAGTATACGGAAAAATAAAGAAAAGAGGTGAACGGCGTTTATGATGAATCTTACACAGAAACAGTGGTTAAAACACGCAGTAACACATATTTTTGAGGGCTTTGAAGATATGCGGTGGAAGAAATCGGGTTCGGTGAAAATAGCATTTTGTATACTTATTCTATTTTTCTTTGCGGAAATTACACATGAACGCCTGTACGGATTTCAGTTTTATGCCGTATATGATAAGACTTTTAATATCATTCCTTATTTTATAAAAACCATAGTTCTTTTTATGGCGTGGACTGTAGGAAACTGGTCTGTCTGTACAATTCTTGACGGTGAGGGAACAATGAAAAATATTTTTATTTACAGTGCATACGCACTTGTTCCGTATATTTCTCAGATATATATAAATACTGTTCTTTCTCATTTTCTTGTAAGAGATGAATATGTTTTCATGCAGGCTATTGAAATTACATGTACTCTATGGACTGCCGTTCTTATTTTTTCGGCAGTAAAGTCGGTTCATCAGTACACGGTCTTAAAGACGTTTTCGGCTGTATTTCTTACTGTTGTTGCAATGTTCATAATGCTCGCACTGCTTGTACTTTTCATGGCACTTGTTCAGCAGGTTTATATTTTCATTTCAACTGTATACACGGAAATAGTCTACAGAATAAGAGTATAGAAACGGTGATGATTTATGAAAAGAATAAGAATGTTTTTGATTTGTATTATTTCCGTTTTTATGATTACTGTATGTGGAAACAGTCATGATGAAAATGACGTAAAAGAAGTTGTTTATAAAAATACTGTTTATGATTATACGGAAGTTTCTCACAGTAAGGAACTGCGTACCGCTGTAGAAAATGAAAGGTTCAGACTTCTTGTATATGATGAAACCGCCGTTTTCGGACTGGAAGATAAGTCTGACGGTTATATATGGTGGTCGTCGCCTGCTGAAAGTGACATTGATGAAGAAGTTTCACAGGTTACAAAAGAAGAATTAAAGTCATCAGCGGTTCTGCGTTATGGGATTCTCGAAAAACGTTCTGACAATAATTTTCTGCGTTCGGGAAGCAGTGTTTGTGAAGTAAGCGTTATTGACATTGATTGTGGAATAAGACTTCATTATGATTATAAAAGTGCAGGTTTCAGTTTTTATGTTGACTATACTCTTGAAAAAGACTGTCTGAAAGCAAGTCTGAAAACTTCTGAAATAACGGAAACTGACCCTTTGAATATCGCTACTGAAATAACACTGCTCGGAAGTTTCGGAGCTTCGGACCATACGGAAAACGGTTATTTTATTGTTCCCGACGGAAGCGGTGCGTTGATAAATTTCAACAACGGAAAGACGTGGGCAAGCCCTTACAGTCAGCGTATTTACGGTGACGATATTGCTTTATTCCCTGAGAGAAGATATTCGGTGAATGAGCAGGTTTATTTACCTGTTTACAGCATAGTGAAAGATGATAACGCTATACTTGCGATAGCGTCGGAGGGCGACTCAAACGCTTTTATTTCTGCGGAAGTTTCGGAACAGTCGGGAAGTAATTACAATATCTGTAATTTTACTTTTGTTCTGCGTAGTACAGATACATATTATACTGCCGGAAGTAACAGCGAAAGGCTTACGGTTTTTGAAAACGGTGATATACAGTGCGGTGACATTGAAATTCGTTATTATCCTGTTGCAAAGAAAAATGTCAGCTATATGGACGTTGCCGAGTGTTACAGGAATTATCTTGTTAATGACTGTAATATTCAGAAAAAAGCAGATAATTCTTCCCTGTATGTAGAATTATACGGCGGTACTGAAAGAAAAAAATCCGTTTTTGGTATTCCTTTTATGATGAAACAGTCCGTTACGGATTATAACGGTGCGAAAGTGATTCTTGAAAAACTTAAAGAAAAAGGCGTTGATGATATGGTTGTTTCGTACAGAAACTGGACTGACGACGGTATGAAAAACAAAGTTGACATAAAGGCAAAACCTTCACGCACGCTCGGTGGAAAAAGTGATTTCAAGGATTTGTTGGATTTTATTGAAAGTAATAATTATGAGTTTTATCCCGTATCGGATAATATTTATTTTAATTCGGGAAACGGTTTCAGTACGTTTTCAGGTTCGACGGTGAGGGTTTCGGGGTCTTATTCAAAAATACAGCCTTATGATTTGGCTTACGGAGTGCCTGACAGATTCCGCAAACACAGTATGCTTCTTACTCCTGAGTGTTTCGGTGAAATGTTTTCGGAAATTAAAGAGAGTTATTCAGGTGCAGGACTGAAAGGTGTCTCACTTGGCAGTCTTACCACTTCGCTTTATGGTGATTACGGCAAAAATAAAATTTCACGCTTTGATGCGATGAATATCGTCATGGACAATATTTCTGAATTTGACAAATTACTTGCCGACGGTGCAAATGCTTATGTCTTTCCGTATGCAAATCATATTGTAAATGTTCCTCTTTCGTCAAGCGGTTTTGACCTTTTTGATGAAGATATACCGTTTTTTCAGATGGTCATGCACGGTATTATTCCCTATACTTCAACGGCAGTAAACGGAAGTCCAGACGCTGAAAATCTTCTGCTTATGTCGGCAGTTACGGGGAGCTGTCTGCGGTGTGACATGATTTATGAGGAAACAGGTGTTCTTAAAGATACTGAATTTGACGGTTTATATTATGCGAACTATGAAAAATGGGTTGACACAATATCTGCTGAGTATAAAATTCTTAAACCTGTTTTAGAAACTGTCAGTGATTCAACAATTGTTGATTATAATGTTGAAAACTCAGGGAATTTCATCACTTCGGTCTGGTCGGACGGTACTGTGATAAAAGTTGATTTCAACAATAAGACAATTGATTGTAACGGTAGTATTACAGGACTTTCGGATTATTTGGAGGAGGGAATTATTTTCTGATGAAAAAGAAAATTCCGTATTCAAGGAAAAAAGCCTTTTATGGTTATGGCTTTATTTCGGTGTGGCTTGTCGGTACTGTTATATTTTTTCTGATTCCGCTTTTCAAGTCATTATTGTTTTCTTTCAGTGAAGTTACCGTCGATTCGGGAAAAACCGTCACCGAATGGGTAGGAGCAGACAAATATATAAAAGTACTTACCGAGGACGAAAAATACACCGAATATCTTGGTGATATGCTTTTTGAAACGCTTTGGAAAACTCCGCTTATCATTATATTTTCACTTTTTATTGCTGTAATACTTAATCAGAATTTCAGGGGCAGAACTCTTGCAAGAGCAGTGTTTTTTCTGCCTGTGATTATTGTTACAGGTCCTGTATATAAAATTATCAGCGATGACATGGAAATGTCGGGAAACAATGATATTATAAATTCGTCAACGATGTTTTCCACCGATTTAATCGGCGAACTTCTTGAATTTCTCGGTGTTTACGGAATAAGTGACAAAACGGGTGATTTGATTTCGGCAGTTGCGGACAATATTTTTGGAATTGTATGGAGCAGTGGTATACAGATACTTATTTTTCTTGCATCATTGCAGAATATTCCACGTTCGGCAAGAGAAGCCGCACAGATAGAGGGTGCTACTTCGTGGGAATATTTCTGGAAAGTAACTTTTCCGTATGTAAGCCCTTTTATTTTGGTTAATACCGTTTTTACCGTTATAGATTCATTTACAAGCCCTCTAAATACAGTCATGGAACGTATAAGCGATATGAGAAACGAATGGGCATTCGGTGAAGAAGCAGCTATGTCATGGATTTATTTTGTTGTGGTTATGTTGATAACGGGAATTATTGTTTTTGTTTTAAATAAATTTATCTTCTGTGAATCTGAATAAGGGGGAATTTTTCTGACAGGTATAAATAAACTTACCAAAAAAATATGGTCTTTTTTCAGATTTGTTATTCTTTCGGGACTCGGTTTTATAATTATGTATCCTGTTATATATATGGTTAGCTGTGCGTTCAGGGAAAGGAACGACATGAATAACCCGTCTGTGATATGGATTCCGCAGAATTTTACGCTGAGTGTCATTAAAGATACTATAAAAGCTATGGATTTCGGAAATACCCTTAAAAATACACTTTTTCTTAATGTCGGATGTTCACTTGTTCAGGTGTGTTCATGTGCGGTTACGGGTTACGGTTTTGCAAGATTCAGTTTCAGAGGAAAAAAGTTTCTTTTCGGAATAGTAATAATGATGATTATTGTACCGCCTCAGATTATTTCACTTCCTCTTTATACACAATTTATGAATTTTGGTATAAAAGGTCTGTTTACCGTTAATCTTATTGACAATATGCTTACAATGTATCTTCCCGCACTTACCGGCAACGGTATACGTTCGGGACTCATGATTCTTATTTTCAGGCAGTTTTTCAGAGGACTTCCGAAAGAACTGGAGGACGCAGCGTGCATTGACGGGTGCGGATCTTTCAAGACTTTCATAACAGTCATGATTCCTAATGCATTACCTGCATTTCTTACGGTGTTTTTGTTTTCGTTTGTGTGGTACTGGAATGACCACTATATGAGTACGGCATTTTTTATAAATACAAAAACTGTTGCTCTTGTTCTTGAAAACCTTGACAGTGAACTTAAAAAAAATCTTTTTAATACAGCAACTGTTCAGCTTAGTTCAAGGGAACAGATTGTGTGGAAAGAAGCGGGCTGTCTGATTTCCATTACACCTGTACTTCTGTTATACATTTTTTTACAGAAACGCTTTACAGAAGGAATAGTTTGTTCAGGTCTTGTAATGTAGATTCGTTTATGACTTATGACAATTTTGAATCGTATTTTTTGTGCAAGTTTGATAATAATATTTGTAAAGTAGCCTGAAAAGTTTCTGAAACGTCCATTTACTTTAATTTTTATTCGTGGTATAATATATAGCAAGACTTAAAATTGTCTGTATTTAAAGAAAGACAAATTTACGAACAGTCTTGAAGGAGAAATTATGAAAAAATTACTTGCACTTTTAGTGGCTTGTACAACAATGACCTGTGTTTTCGTATCATGCGGAGATGAAGAAAAGGAAAGTTCTGTTTCAAAGGAATCATCTGTTTCCGAAGAATCTGACAGCAAAGTAACAACAGAAATCAATAACGAATAAGAAACAGAAGAAATAGCAAACAAAATCGAAGAAAATGAGGAAACTGAGTCTGAATCAGAAGAAGATACAGAGTCAGTCACAAATGAAAATTCCGAAAATTCAGATGAATCTGCTTTTATCGGTAAGTGGCAATGTGTAAAAGCAGTAGTAGACGGAGAAGAAGTAAATAATATAGATAGAATTCCTTTATATGTATGGCAGATGGATTTTCAGGAGGACGGTAAAGTATTATTTGGTGACATCATGACTGAATTGATTGATGAATCTGATTATACATGGAGTATGACAAGTGATAATGAGATTGAAATTGATGATGACTTAGGAGAGATTTTGTTATTTACTATCGAAGGCGACTATCTTGTAAGTGGTGAAGATGACGATGAAAAAATTTATCTTTCTAAGGTTGATGAGTTTACGGCTTTCGGAGATGCTGACATGACTGCTTTTCTTGGTAAGTGGGAAGGTGAAGGGGCAGTTGAAGACGGAAAATATAAGATTGATATCAATGGTGTACCAATATATGCATATCAGTTTGAATTTAAAGAAAACGGAAAAGTTTTACTTGGAGATTATGTGACTGATATTTTTGGCTCAAGTTATTATTTCTATAACCTGTTAAACGAAAATCAAATAGAAATGATTTATAAATATGGCTATAAAATTACATTTACTGTTGACGGTGACTACCTTGTAGTTACTGAGGAAAATAATGATGAGCAGATTTATCTTGTCAGGGTTGATGAATTTACACCAGTCAGTGAGTTTACATCGTGATTCTTAAATCAAATCTTAAATTTTTAA
>CAMWGS010000033.1 GCA_947173865.1 uncultured Ruminococcus sp. | reverse complement strand
TTATATATATTCTCTTTTGCTACACTTGCTCCAGTTATTTGAAGTAAAATATTTCAGTCTTATACAATGTATTTATCATCCTTTTTACCTAAAGGAGATACAATATTATCATTTAAATATCTGTGTGAGTTTTCATCAATATCTGTTATTCGGATATATTTATTTTCTCCGTCAAATTGAGTAGAGGCACTGTTCATTCCATATTCAAAGCCTGTACAGGCTTCACCAAATGAAGTTAACTTCCAGTCAGGATATTCTTCACCATTATTCTGTTTAAATCTTATCTCAGGATTTTTCATAATATATTCCTTTCAGGACAGTGCAAGGAGCATTTCCCTGATAATCTTGCACGCAACAGCCGTTGACACTCCCGACTGGTCGTAAGGCGGACTGAGTTCGTTAACGTCACAGCCGACTATGTTCAGTTCACTACATACAAGTGTTAATGCTTTACGGAGTTCACCGAAAGTAACTCCCTCTGCTTCGGGCGTACCTGTTCCGCAAAAAACAGACGGGTCAAGTACATCAAGGTCAACAGTAAGATATACATTTTTATTTCTGAGTTTTTCAACTGTTTCGGAAAGTCCGTCAAATGTAAACTTGTGCATTTCAGTATGACTCTCGGCAAACTTAAATTCTTCCCTGTCACCGCTCCTTATGCCGAATTGAAAAATATGACCGTCCCCGACAAGTTCATGACATCTTCTGAGTACACACGCATGAGAAAGTTTCTGTCCAAGATAATCGTCACGCAAATCAGCATGAGCATCAAAATGAATTATATATAAATCGTCGTACTTCTCTTTTACCGCACGCACCTGACCGAGAGTAACAAGATGCTCACCGCCAATCATAAACGGAATTTTTCCGTCGTCAAGTATGATTGACGAACGTTCCTTTATCTCGTCGAGAACCTGCTCTGGATTTCCGAAAGGCAGTTCCAAGTCACCGCTGTCAAAATAACTGTAATCCGTCATATCCCTGTCCTGATACGGACTGTATGTCTCTATACCGAAACTCTCGTTTCGTATGGCAGACGGTGCAAATCTTGTGCCTGCACGAAAACTTGTCGTACCGTCGTAACCTGCTCCGAAAAGTACAATTCCTGAGTCCTTGTACTCACTGTCACAGGCAATAAAAGTATGAATATTCTTATTCAACATCTCTCAACAGCTCCTCTACATAATTAGGCAGTGCAAAAGCACCTGCATGAAGTTTTGTATTATAGTATTTAGTCTTTAGTCCGAGAAGATTCCACTTTGCAGAATTGAGGTCACGAACGGGATGATATTTTTTTGAAGCAAACCCGAAAAGCCAGTGTCCAGACGGATACGTAGGTATATGAGCCTGATATACCCTGCTTATCGGGAAACTTCCCACAATTCTCTTATGTGACCTCTGCATTGCTACAGCATCCTCATCATAGAACGGACTCTCATGCTGATTTACCATTATACCATCATCATGGAGTGCCTTAAAACAACTGCCGTAAAATTCCTTTGTAAAAAGTCCCTCACCGACACCAAACGGGTCAGTTGAATCCACTATAATAACATCGTACTTATCTTCACAGCGACGTATGAACTTAACACCGTCTTCGTAAAAAATATTCACCCTTTCATCGTCGAAACGACAAGCCGTAGTCGGCAGATATTTTTTGCTTACTTGAACAACCAGCTCATCTATTTCAACAATGTCTATATTCTTTACGGTACTGTATCTTGTAAGCTCACGGACAACTCCCCCGTCTCCTGCCCCTATAACGAGTATATTTTCAGGATTAGGATGAACAGCCATAGGTACATGAGTTATCATCTCATGATATATGAACTCATCTTTTTCGGTAAGCATCATATAGCCGTCAAGAGTGAGAAAACGTCCGAACTCCTTTGAATCGAATATATCAATTCTCTGAAATTCACTTTTTCCGCTGTAAAGCTGTCTGTCAACCTTTATTGAAAAATCTACATTTGGAGTGTGTTTTTCAGTAAACCAAAGTTCCATAAAAAAACCCTTTCTTTTATATTTTCTTTTTCATTATGTCACAACACAGGAAATCCCCATTATCCGTGTCAAATATCTCGTATCTGTGTTCTTTGTATCCTCTTTTAAGGTACATGGCTTTTGCAGGAAGTGACGAATACAAAATTATTTCGTCATAATTTTCAAAAACGACCTTTTCAGCAAATTCAAGAAGAAATCCGCCGTAACCTTTTCCCTGATAATCTGGCAGTACATACAGGCGATTTATTTCGTTGTCGTTTACGGTAACCGTCCCGACAATATTATTATTGTCCTCAAGAAGATAAACATTGCCGCCCTCTATATCTTTACTTATACTGTCCTTATTATGATATTTCAGAAAAAAATCAACCGCACCTTTCGGGTAATATCTGGGACAGATTTCATTTAAAGTAATATGTACTATATCCGCAACGGTACTTAAATCGTCCTGCTTTGCCCTGTGTATATCCCACATACCACTTACGGAAAAATCAAAGTCTGTTGCAATAATATTGTACACAAAATCATATGTAAAAATCTGATAATGATTATATAACGACTTATCAAAATCCCTGCGTATCGGCAGACTTTCAAGCCACTGACTGTTTTCGACTATATTGAAACAACTGTAGTCAAGATGTGCCGAACGGTCAATATTTTCATAAGTATCAAGTTTACAGACAAAATAAGTCACTACTCTGTGAAAAGTAAGCTGATACGGTAAAAACCTGTCAGTTTTTATTTTTTCCGCAAGAAAACCGTTTATTTCACCCTTAAAAATAAGATTGTCTATATTGTCCTGAGTTACCTTATTAATGTATATGCAGTCACGACCGTTAAGCCTGCCGAGTTTTTCGTGTTCTATTCCCTTTATGTTCATTTTTTTCCTCAAAATAAATTACCTTAATTTAATTATAACCAATATTCCGACAACAAGAAAAACTGCTCCCACTGCAATACATATAATCCCTGCATAATCCGCAGACTTGTCAGCAGGGATATATGTTTCTGAAGAGTCGGAAGGATTTATCTTTATTTCGGTTTTTTCACCTACGTCAAAAAGTGCAGGTTTATGTGAAGAATTACTCTTGATTCTGTAATTCTGCCCGTTGTAAGTGAAATCAAAAACGGGCTTGTATGTTGTGACAGTACGATGACCGTGTTTTGTTTTTGTTCGGGATTTTACTTTAATGTTTTCCACTATTTCCGCCATCACTGTATCAGTGCATCTTTTCTGTAACTGTTTGGTGTTCACACTTACCCACACCCCGAGAATAATAACTATCACTGCAACAAATGCAAATATAAACCCTACTATTTTAGGACTGCCTTTTACTCCCATAAATTCCCTCCACATATCTGTACTTTTCATTAATCATTGCAAGCACGCTGACAATTGCATTATTATATCCGCTTAATTCGTCAATGAAATCCTTATTGTTTCTGTAATCTGCACTTTCAAATCATTATCCAATTCGGTGATTTTTGAGAGATATTTTTCGGAAAATTTTTCTTCTGTCATATCCATGTCTCCAAGCATTTCCTCATACCCTCTTATATATCCCCTGTTGACATTGACAGATTCAAATGTATCATGTCTGCAAAACTCAATTTTTCTTCTGATAATTTCTTCTATTGAAATTTTTCCTGCAATACCCATATATACTCCTGTTCATGCTGTATTTTCAGCCTTTGTACCTGTAATGTTCTGATTCTTTCACAATACACACTGTTAGTAAATCTGTATCAATAAGACTATAATAAACTCTGTCTTCATATGAAAGATGCCCCATAGCTCCCGGATTAATTTCATAAGTTACATAAATGTATTTGTCATTTTTATTTTGACTGACAACTTTTCTGCTGTCCTCACGTATCAGGAAAACCACACCCGTAAGCAGATACACAAATATCATAAAAGATAATAACAATTGTGGAAAAATCTTCTCATATTTTCTTATAAGAATTATATTCAGCACAAGCGGTATAAAGAATATAATATATGAAATAATTCCTTTGATTTCGAGAAAATTCCCATAGGCAATCAATACAGAAATAATATCGAACAAAACAATAAAAATAAAATTTAATTTCTTCATATTATCTATTCCTTGAAATAAAAATCATATAATAACATTCAGATATTCAATGTTAATATCTTCAGTACCCGTCATTGAACAGCCTTTATCTTTGGCATACTTTATATACTCAATAATTTCGTCTGTTATGAGTTCACCGGGGGCAAGTATCGGTATTCCGGGCGGATAACACATTACAAACTCACTGCATACACGTCCTGCCGATTTTTCAAGAGGAAGTGAAACCTTGTCCGCATAGAAAGCACGTCGTGGAGTTTCCGCAACTATCGGATTTATATATTCCTGTGTAAGCATACCTGCACCCGACTTTCCGAAACGTCTCTTTATTTCCGACATCGCACTAATAAGACGCTCTATGTCACGTTTTCTGTCACCCACTGAAATATATGCAAGTATATTTCCTATGTCACCGAATTCTATCTGTATATCGTACTCGTCACGGAGCAGGTCATAAACTTCAATTCCCGCAAGTCCTACAGGCAAAGTATAAACTGAAAGTTTTGACACATCAAAATCATATATACTGTCGCCGTTTATAAGTTCCTTGGAATAGGCATAATAACCACCTATTTCATTTATTTCGGAACGTGCATACTCCGCCATTTCAACAGTTTCCGCAAATATTTCACGTCCGCTCAGGGCAAGCCTTTTACGTGAAATATCAAGACTCGAAAGCAGAAGATATGACGCACTTGTTGTCTGAGTAAGATTTATAACCTGTCTCATATAGTCTGAATTTATATTTTCACCCATAAGCAGAAACGAGCTTTGTGTAAGACTTCCGCCCGATTTATGCATACTTACAGAAGCTATGTCCGCACCTGCTTTCATTGCGGTTACTGGAAAATTTTCACCGAAATAGAAGTGCGTCCCGTGAGCTTCATCCACAAGTACAAGCATACCGTGTGTGTGTGCGATTTCCGTAATACGTTTAAGGTCGGAGCATATTCCGTAATAAGTCGGATTATTTACCAGCACTGCTTTAGCGTCGGGATTTTCCTCAATGGCTTTCTCAACCTGCTCCACCGACATTCCGAGAGCTATTCCAAGCCGTCTGTTAACGTCGGGATTAACATAAACAGGTACAGCGTCGCACAGAATGAGTGCATTTATGGCACTGCGGTGGACGTTTCTCGGCATTATGATTTTATCACCGCTCTTACACGCATACATTATCATACTCTGTACTGCTGAAGTCGTACCGCCTACCATGAAAAACGCATTTGCCGCATCGAAAGCCTGTGCCGCAAGCATTTCGGCATCTTTTATTACAGAAACAGGGTGACAGAGGTTGTCAAGCGGTTTCATTGAATTAACGTCAACGCTCATACAGTCCTCGCCCAAAAATTCCGTAAGTTCCATATTTCCACGCCCACGTTTATGTCCAGGTACGTCAAAAGGTACAACACGCATACGTCTGAATTTTCTTAAAGCCTCGTAAATCGGTGCATTAATCTGTGAAAGACCCATTTTCAAAAACATTCCTTCCGCTGAAAATTTCAATCATCTCACGACGGAGACTATTCATTATTTCAAGTCTGTTTCGTGGTGAAAGTTCACGAACGTCGGTATTGAACAGATAATTTTGCAGTTCAATTTCCTTTATAAGCATTTTTGTGTGAAAAATATTAGCCTGATATACATTCACGTCAACTGCGTCATATCTGTCCAAAACGGCACTGTCAATATAATTCTGAATAGACGTTATATTATGGTCTATAAAAAGCTTTTCACCTCCGACATTCCGTGTAAAACCTCTTACACGGTAATCCATTGTAATTATGTCGGAATCAAAGCTTCCTATAAGATAGTCAAGTGCGGTAAGGGGGGTAATTTTTCCGCACGTTGCAACGTCTATGTCAACTCTGAAAGTCGCTATATTAGTGTCTGGGTGATACTCGGGATAAGTATGGACTGTCACATGACTTTTATCAAGATGTGCTACTGTTTCCGTACTTCCTGAAGGTATCATAGTATCGTCGGCAATAAGAAATGTAGCAGACGCACCTTGCGGGTCATAGTCCTGTCTGGAAATACTCAGCACCTGAGCCCCTATCATTTTGGTAAGGTTGGTCATTATGTCCGTTATACGCTCCGAGTTGTAAGCCTCGTCAACATATGCTATATAGTCAAGCTGTGCCTTCGGAGTTTTCGCATAACAGACATCATATATATTGAAACTGAGTGATTTTGTAAGATTATTGAATCCGTACAGCTTTAATTTATTTTCCATAGTTCACCTCATAAGTTATAATATAAAATAAAATGCACGTACAGGTTTCATCAACCGTACGTGCATGAAAATACATATGTCTATGCATTATAACTTCATATTGGCTTCAGAGTCTATATAAGCAAAGATACCTTTTACTACTCTTATTGACCTTTCACAAGCTGATGAAAACTTATAAAAATTTCTCGGCACAAACCGAATCAATAAGGCAATTCAACATTGCCGGCTAAAAAATCTTGCCTCACCACTACAGATTTTCCGTAGCAATGATATATGAAACCGAAGCTTCTTTTTGCAATTTGTATTATTTTATCATATTTTATTAATCTTGTCAAGAGTTAACCGGAAATTTTTCAGGTTTATTTTTTTGCTATATCTATTCCATATTTATCAATATGCTTTTCAATCAATATATAACAAACACAATCTTCCTTAGTACTGACTGCCTGCATATTGACAACTTTCCAGCCATCCGAAAGATAAGAATTTAATTCATCTAAATTTTCTCTGTCATCTTCATAATCATGGTAATCACCAAGTACAAACATTTTCTGCATATATATCACCTTCTTATTTCAACTCGGCAATCGTTACGCCGTCCTCGCCCTCTCCGAAAACTCCAGAACGGTAGCTTTTTACAGACGGATGAGACTTCAGACGGCTTTGCACCGCCTGTCTGAGTACACCCGTACCCTTGCCGTGAATAATAGTAACCATAGAAATATTTGACATAACAGCCCTGTCAATAAATGCGTCAAGCTGATAAACGCCATCGTCGCACGCACAGCCACGAATATCAAGCTCCATTTTTCCACGCCGTTCAGCCTTTACACCTATTTTACCGACTTTCCGTGACGGTTTATTCTTATGCTTAACCTTTTCGGGTTCTTCAAGTCTCAGACGTGAAACATTCATTTTTGTTTTCATAACGCCCATCTGTACAAAAACAAAGTCACTTCCATCGGGGTCGCCTGAAACAATGCCCTTTCTTTGCAGGTCAACAACATAGACGGTATCACCACGTTTAAGTTTTCTCGGAAGTACATAGTCTGCATTAGGGTCATGCCTGTCAACAGGATTAGCAGTGTCATACATTTTATTGAAACTCTGCTTTGACCTCGACTTCACACCCGAAACGCTTTCACCGAAATTCTTTTTATCCTTTTCCTTTTTAAGCTGTTCAAGTTCGGTGATAAGTTCATTCGATTCGGCTTTGGTCTGTTCAATAATCGTAATTGCACGCAGACGTGCTTTTTCAAGTTCGTCTGCCTTTGTCTTTTCAAGTTCCTCACGTTCTTTTCTGAGAATGTTTTCATGTTCCTGAGCCTGTGCCTTCACACGTGAAATTTCTTCTTTCTGACGTTCAAGTTCAAGACGTGAAGCTTCAAGTTTTCCTATAACTTCTTCAAGACGACTGTCCGCTTCGCTTATACGTGACTTTGCGTCCTCAATTATATCCGACGGCATTCCGAGACTTTCGGAAATTGCAAAAGCATTTGACTTTCCCGGAGAGCCGACTATAAGCCTGTAAGTTGGGCGGAACGTTTCAATATCAAACTCACATGAAGCATTTTCAACATCGGGACTGTCAATGGCAAATATTTTAAGTTCCTGATAGTGAGTCGTCACCATTACTTTAGCACCCGACATCATCAGTCGTCTTATTACAGAAACCGCAAGGGCTGCACCTTCAACGGGGTCTGTACCTGAACCGAGTTCGTCCAGCAGAACAAGCGACTTTTCGTCGGCGGTTTCAAGAATTTCGATAACTTTATTTGTGTGTGCCGAAAAAGTTGACAAATTCTGTTCAATGCTCTGACTGTCACCGATATCCGCAAGTATATGGTCAAAAACTGAAATACTGCTTCCGTCGGCAACCGGTATCATAAGTCCGCACATAGTCATTGCACTGAGAAGTCCCGCAGTTTTTAAAGCAACGGTTTTACCGCCCGTGTTAGGTCCTGTTATTATAAGCGTACTGTATTCATTGCCAAGAGATATGTTTATAGGTACGGCTTTTTTACGGTCAATAAGGGGGTGACGGGCTTTTTTTAGATTCATTTTTCCGTCGTCGGTGATTTCGGGAAGCGAACAGTTAAGCCTTGCGGCAAGTGACGACTTTGCAAAATAAAGATTGAGTTCTGTACAGATTTTATAATTTTCGCACAGAATGTCCGCATAGTCACCGCACTCCCGACAAAATTCACGGATAATTCTTTCAATTTCCTCCTGCTCTTTGCCCTCAAGAATACGTATGTCGTTATTAGCTTCGACTATTGCCATAGGTTCTATAAAGATAGTCTGTCCCGTTGCCGACGTATCGTGAATAAGACCGCTGACCTGTCCACGATATTCGGACTTTACAGGAAGTACAAAACGTCCGTCTCTTATAGTGACGGAACTTTCCTGCAAATACTGCTGAGTTGTCTTGTTTTTCACCATTTTGTCGAGAGTTTCCCTCAACTGCATTCCTGCACGGTTTATCTTTCTTCTTATCGCAGCAAGTTCGGGACTTGCAGCATCTGAAATTTCATTTTCCGAAATAATCGAACGTTCAAGCTTTTCAAGAAGCCAGTCGTTAGGTGCAAGACGTGAAAAAAGATAATTCAGCTCTGTTTCAATATTTTCACAGTGACCGTACCAGTCCGTAAGCCCCTTTATCTGACGGAGCATGGCAGCAATGTCCATAAGGTCACGCAAAGAAATAATCGCCCCCGACTTTGCACGGGCGGCTATAGTTGTAATATCCCTGAAATTGCTGAACGGCGGAGTTCCGAACTGTACCGACAGACTGAAAGCCTGTGAGGTTTTAAGACACTCATAACGTACACGTCCCAAATCATTATCGGGACGCACGGCAAGTGCCATTTTTCTTGTTTCTTCATTGGAAGTCAAATCCGCAAGCATTTCAAGAATTTTATCAAGTTCAAGTGTTCTGAGATATTTGTTCATATATTTTACCTTTGATTATAGTTTAAGTGATTTGTAAAAACCGAGTGTACGGAAATCCCTTTCAAGATGCGAAATAATGTAATTTTCCGCAATAAGAGAAAGTCTGTGCATTGTTTCGGGGGAAGTCCTGAAATTATAAAGCCTGTCGAAATCAGAAAGAAGAATGTGTCTCATTGCACTGAGAACGGAAATTTTTACTTTATACCATTTGTCAGCATTACCGTGAAAACAGTCTTTACAGTAAAAACAGCTTTCCCGTACACTGAAAAAAAGCTCCGACGGTTCAAAAAGTCCGCAGTCACGGCACGCCAGAATGTCGGGCATGAATCCGATTTCGGACATAAGACGAAGTTCAAATATTGCCTTTAACATTTTTTCGTCACGCAGGTCTTTTTCAAGATAATGGAGTGTATTGAGAAAAAGACGCATAATATCGCCGTTACGGGTTTCGGGCTTTATGCAGAACCGCAGAACGTCCGCAAAATATGATGCAAGTGAAATTTTTGTAAGCGAATCACGCAAACCGTAAAAAATGTGTATTGGTTCGGCACTGTTAAGAATGAGGTAATCCCTGCGTTGACTGTAACAAAAAACCGAATACGCAAAAAGCTGAGTAGAACTGCCTGATTTTCCGCTGACTTTTTTCGCACCTTTCACAGTAAGTTCAATTACTCCGTATTCTTCGGTAAGAATATCAATAAATTTGTCCTGTTCTCCTGCCGTACGTTCTTTTATAACTATACCTTTTACCGTTGTCATTAAAAAATACTACTTTTCGGAAAGTCCGAAACTTCTGATGAGGTTTTCACGGTTACGCCAGTCCTCTTTCACCTTGACCCAGCATTTCAGATTGACTTTAATCTGAAAGAAATCCTCAAGTTCCATACGTGCCATAGTGGATGCTTTTTTCAGCATTGCACCGCCCTTGCCGATAACTATACCCTTATGTGATTCTTTTTCACAGTAAATGACCGCAGAAATATCAAGTATATCCTTGTCGTCACGTTCCGTCATCTGTTCAACACCCACAGCAATTCCGTGGGGTACTTCGTCTTTGAGAAGCATGAGAAGCTTTTCACGTACCATTTCGGCAGCAAGTACTTTTTCAGGCTGGTCGGTAATCATATCGTCGGGAAAAAAATGAACGGATTCCTCCGAAAGTTTTATAATTTCGTCAATTACTATATCAACGCCGTTTCCTTCGGTAACACTTACAGGCACAACCGCCTGAAACTTTATCTGTGAAGTAAGGGACGATATAAGCGGAGCAAGTTCGTCCATACTTTTAAGCAGGTCAATTTTGTTAAGGACAAGTATAACAGGCATTTTTGACGTATTCATTGATTTGAGCAGGTTAATTTCCTGCTCATTGATTTTCTTTGTACAGTCCATTACAAAAACAACGGCATCAATGTCGCTTACGGACTCCTTCACGGTATTAAGCATATGTTCGCTTAATTTATTGACAGGCTTGTGAAGTCCGGGGGTATCGAAAAATACAAGCTGAACGTCATCAATATTTTTTATACCTGTAATGCGTGTACGTGTTGTCTGCGGTTTGTTGCTGACAGACGCTATTTTTTCACCTACAACGGCATTGAGCAGTGAAGACTTTCCCGCATTGGTTCTTCCTGCAATGGTAACAAAAGCGGTTCTGGACATCAGCCGTTATCCTCCTGTACCACAAAAGTAGCATCTCTTGAAATTCCCAGTTTTTCAAGCACGGATTCTTCCTTTTCACGCATGATTCTCTGGTCAAGCTGACTGGTTTCATGGTCATAGCCGAGCAGGTGAAGCATGGAATGAACTGTAAGGAATCCTACCTCACGTTCAAGCGAGTGACCGTAATTCTGTGCCTGTTTTACTGCGGTTTCAAGAGAAATAACAACATCACCGAGCTGAACGGCATTTGTTTCGGGATTAAGTTCAACCGTACCGTCCTCACTTGTAAGAGGGAATGAAAGTACGTCTGTAACACTGTCTTTATTTCTGTATATCTTGTTGAGATTTTTTATTTCGCTGTTGCTTACGAAAGAAACGCTTACTTCTGCGTCTCTGCTGAATTTTTCAGTTGCAAGAACTGCCTGACAGCATCTTCTTATAAGAAGTCTTATTCCGACGGGAACTTTCACCTCTGTTTGATTATTTTTTACATAAACCTTTAATTTAGCCATGATTTCTCATTCTCCCTTCGTTATACTTTTCATATGCCTTTATAATATCCTGTACAAGTCTGTGACGTACTACGTCTTTGTCGGTAAATCTATGAATTTCTATTCCCTCAATGCCGTTGAGAACTTTCACTGCCTCAACAAGTCCCGATTTTCTTGTATCAGGAAGGTCAATCTGTGTTATATCGCCTGTAATAACCATTCTGCTCTCATTTCCGAGACGTGTGAGAAACATCTTTATCTGTTCGGACGTTGTATTCTGTGCCTCGTCAAGAATAATGAAAGCTTCGTCCAAAGTTCTTCCACGCATATAGGCAAGCGGTGCGACTTCAATAATACCTTTTTCCATATACCGTGCAAAATTTTCAGCTCCGAACATATCAAAAAGAGCGTCATAGAGCGGTCTGAGATAAGGGTCAACCTTATCCTGCAAATCGCCGGGCAGAAAACCGAGTTTTTCACCTGCCTCAACCGCAGGACGTGTCAGAATAATCTTCTTCACCTTACGCTCACGGAAAGCTTTTACAGCCATAGCAACGGCAAGATATGTCTTTCCCGTGCCTGCCGGTCCTATACCGAGAACAATGGTATTTTCCTTTATCGCGTCAACATAACGTTTCTGTCCGACCGTTCTTGCCCTTAGAATTTTTCCCGACGCTGTAAGACATATTCCGTCGCCTTTCAGTTCTTCAAGCTGTTCAATAGCACCGTCCGATGCCATTGAAGTAACATAACGCACAGTCTGTTCGCTTAATGCCTGTCCGCCTGACGACATTTTTATGAGAATCCTGACCGCCTTTTCAGCTTCGGATATATTCCTTTCATCACCGATTATTTTAATGACACCGTCCCTGCTCACAACGGCAACACTGTATTCTTTCTGAATACGGCTTATATTGCCGTCAAGTCTGCCGAACAGTTCCGAAATCTGTTCCTGATTTTCAATTGGTATAATTTTCTCTGCCATCGAAAAATCTCCGTTTCTATGCATTTTACATATACTGTTCAGGAAATGCCCCCGCAGTTGCCAAAGACGCATTTGAATATTCCGAATCACCCGTAACTTCCTTTAATACCGTAACATTGTCGGGAAAAATAATTTCCTGTTCTTCGGAATCAAGCTCCAGCTCCATAATTGCAAGACTGTCTGAAAACGGGTATACATCAAGTTCAAAAAGCTGTTTCTTATAATCAAAACAGTATCTTACTTTATTTATCGGTGAATACTCGTCACAAGCCTGAAAAATCAGACGGTTGTATTCGGATTCATCAATTTCATACTCCATTTCCTTACGTGTAACTGCTGTGATAAAAAGCTTTTCCGTATAAGTATATACTATATTTTCACCTTCAGCTATACGTCTTACCCGACGCTGAGCATTATTT
>CAMWGS010000032.1 GCA_947173865.1 uncultured Ruminococcus sp. | reverse complement strand
GTTTATAAGTGAAAATACATCTTGACATACCAAAGCAAAAGTTATATAATAAAAATATATATCGACTTTAGTTTTTTTGCCGATAAGGCAGATTGGAGTATTTTATGGAATATTTCGAAAACAGGGAACTTTCTTGGCTTAAATTCAATAAACGTGTTCTTGAAGAAGCTTGCAACAAAAACAATCCCTTGCTTGAAAGGCTTTCATTTTCGGCTATATATCAGAGTAATCTTGATGAATTTTTCATGGTTCGTGTCGGTTCTATAACGGACGACGAAAAAACAGATAAAAATAAAAAGGACAGTAAAACGGGAATGAATCCGTCACAGCAGCTTGATGCGATTTTTACAGCAGTAAGACGTTTACAGCCGTCCGTTGAAGAAGCCTACAAAAAGACAATGGGGGAGCTTTCGGCTTATGGTTTTGAACACGTAAGTTTTGATACTGCCACAAAAGAGGAACAGACTTTTCTTGAACTCTATTTTAAACGTGAGATAAAACCTTTTATTTCGGGACTTGTGGTAAATAATTCCCTGCCGTTTCCTTTTCTCAAAAACAAGGAATTATATGCAGTTGTTCAGCTTAATGCGAAAAAGGGAGTTTCTATCGGAATTATACCTGTAGGCCACGAACACAGTGAGAGAGTTATTCCGCTTGGTGCAGGCGGAAAGAGATTTATTCTTGAGGAAGAAGTTGTTCTGCATTTTGCACATCTCATGTTCAAGGGCTATAAGGTTCTTGACCGTGCTGTTATCAGGGTGACAAGAAATGCCGATATTATGGTATCGGGAAAAGGTGCTGATTTCCGTGACCGAATGGAAGAACTTGTTGCAAAGAGAAAAAAGCTTGCTCCCATAAGACTTGAAATATCCGATGATTTCAGTCGTGAGGCACTTGACTACATATGTAAAAAACTGAAAATAAAAAATGTACGTGTATTTACTTTGAGAATCCCCCTTGACCTGTCATATCTGTTTTCATTGCAGGAGCTTTCCGACGACGAGAAACTTCATTATCCTGCTCTTTCGTCAAGAAAGCCTGCCGTACTTGCCGACAACCGCTCAGTGTTTGCACAGGTGAAGTCAAAAGATATGATGCTGAGTTATCCCTTTGAATCAATGAACCTCTCTTTTATAAGACTTTTACAGGAATGTGCGGTTGACCCTAAAGTAACATCAATTAAAATCACACTTTACCGTCTTGCAAGGGGAAGCAAAGTAATTGACGCTCTCTGTACGGCTGCCGAAAACGGAAAAGAAGTTCTTGTTATGATTGAACTGCGTGCGAGATTTGACGAGGCAAATAATATTGAGTGGTCAAAAGTTTTGCAGAAAGCAGGGGTAAAAGTAATATACGGTCCTAAGAACTATAAAGCACATTCAAAGCTTCTCCTTATAACAAGAAAGTCCACAGGCGGTACTTTCGACTATCTCACACAGGTCGGAACAGGCAACTACAACGAAAAGACTTCTGCTCTATACACTGACATAATGTATCTTACTTCAGACAGGGAAATTGCTGAGGACGCTGAAAAGGTTTTCAATTGTCTGCAAAACGGTACTTTCGTAGAGGAAACAAACAAACTTCTTGTTGCTCCTCTTTGTCTGAGAAACAAAGTTCTTGAAATGATGGACGAACAGATTGAAATTTCAAGAAACGGCGGTCAGGGTTATATAGGTGCAAAAGTCAACGCTCTATGTGACAAGACCATTATGAATAAGCTTGTTGAGGCTTCAAAGGCTGGTGTTAAAATTGAGCTTGTTGTAAGAGGTATATGCTGTCTTGTTCCGAATGTTGACGGATACACGGAAAATATAACAGTCCGCAGTATAGTCGGACGTTTTCTTGAACACAGCCGTATCTATATATTCGGAAATGAAAAGAAAGAACAGAAAATATATATAGGTTCAGCCGACTATATGTCAAGAAATACAATCCGCAGAGTTGAGGTAGCCGTTCCCGTTGAGGACGGAAAAATCAAAAAGCGTCTGTGGGATATGTTCAGAGTGCTTATGAGCGACAATGTAAAAGCACGTACCATGATGAGTGACGGAACTTATCTTCATGTTGTTCGCAAAGAGGACGAGGAAGCCGTAAATTCTCAGGAAATTTTCTATAAAGAAGCTTATCAGCGTCTTGAGGACAAGCAGAACAGGCAGGAACAGATGCGTATAAACCGTGAAAAAGGTGCGGTAAAAAGAAAGACACGGAAAAAAGTTACTGGCAGGAAAAAGCCGAAAAACTCTTGAAAAATCATAAATTCTGTGGTATAATAAATAGAAGTGTCGGGAAATGATTTGTGTTTTCCGATTTCAGAATTTATGTTTTCGAGGATTAAATAATGATTGGTTACTATAACTATACGGTTGTTCTTACATATATGAGTCTTGTTTCGTCTGTTCTCGGAATATTGTTCGCTATGGGAATAGACGGGAGTGTTCACCCCGAATATGCTATAATATGCCTTATGGTTTCGGGTCTATGCGATATGTTCGACGGAAAAGTTGCACGCACTAAAAAAAATCGTACCGAAAGTGAAAAACAGTTCGGTATACAGATAGATTCACTCTGTGACGTTATTTGTTTCGGTGTTCTGCCGTCAATTATCGGGTATTCCGTCGGTATGAACAGCTGGTGCGACATTCCCGTATTGGTAATATTTCCGTTGTGTGCAGTGATAAGACTTGCATATTTTAATGTAGCGGAGGAAGAAAGACAGAAACAGACAAATGATGTCCGAAAAGTATACGAGGGTC
Source organism: uncultured Ruminococcus sp. (assembly GCA_947173865.1). Classification (GTDB taxonomy): domain Bacteria; phylum Bacillota; class Clostridia; order Oscillospirales; family Ruminococcaceae; genus Ruminococcus. Next base: position 10,596 of record CAMWGS010000032.1, on the reverse strand, counting down.
TGCCCGTGACGAGTGTTGCACTTATACTTCCTCTTGTGTACAGCTTTCACAGGGATATCGGCAGGGAATGGTTTCCTACAGTATATGGCTGTGCGTTGTTTATAATAGCTATTGCATTTATTACACGATTCAAGGTAAAAAAGCCGAGTATGAAAACTATGATTACTTTTATAGGTGTGGGCTTTATTGAGCTTGTATGGATGCTTTACAAAACAAAAACAAGATAATATAAAAAAACTCCTGATATCAGGAGTTTTTATTTTTCTATTTATTTTTCCACTTTATCAGTACAAGTGTTGTTATTGCGGTAAGGACAGCCGTGAGTGTAATCGGAAACCATGTATATGGTATAGGTAAATCAACTGTATTTATTCCGTAGAATGCAAATACAATGTTTGGTATTTCCAGAATTACCGTCATAATGGTAAGCCTCCACATGACTATATTCTGATTATTTGATATGACAGAAGAAAAGCCGTCCATCATACTTGAAAGAATACCCGTGTATATGCTTGCCATTTCAATAGCCTGTTTCATTTCAATAAGAACGTCTTCAAGCAAATCTTGGTCTTCGTCGTACAGTTTTATAACTCTGCCACGAAAAATTTTCTCAATTGTTGCTTCGTTGGCTTTCAGGGAAGTTGAAAAGTAGACGAGTGACTTTTCAAGTGCAAGCAACTGCATAAGAAGTTCGTTTTTCATAGCGTCGTGTAGTTCTTGTTCGGCGGCAGACGAAATTTTGTCTATCTGTTTTAGATAAATCAGAAACAGTGCCGCTATTCTCAGTAGTAACTGCAATACAAATCTTGTCTTGAAACTCGGACGCAGATTTCTTATACTGCCGTTTACAGCTTCTTTTATGACCTGTGTTTCCTGCATTGAGATAGTGAAAACATTGGTTTCAGTTATTATGATACCGAGTGGCTGGGTATAGAAAAGCCGTGTTTCCTCATTATCTACAGATGAAACAGGAGTGTCAATAATAACAAGGGTCTGTGAGTCCTCACGTTCTATACGTGAAGATTCTTCTTCGTCGATTGATGATTTTACAAATCCGCTGTCAAGTCCGTAAACCTCAATAAGTTCGTTTACTTCCTGAGGAGTCGGATTTACAACAGAAATCCAGCAACCAGCGGAAGGTTCGTCGCACTGAGTAAGTACGCCGTTTTCTGAAGTGTAGAAGTTTATCATATAAATTTTATTTGCCTGAATATTCAGACTATGCTCCTTTCACCGTGATTTACTCAGGCAGGAGCATGGAGAGCATTAACTTCTGTCCGAGTATGGAATATGTTTTAAATTCCCGTAAGGGTCAGGATTCATAATGTACCTCCGTAAAAAATAATTTTATATATTTCATTATAACATATTTTCAGTTATTTTACAAGTATTTTTTTGTTTCCAAGAAAAAAAGACTGCCCGAAAGCAGTCCTTTGTGATTATTTACTTTCCTTGCGGGACATCCACCATGACCATGTTACAGGAGCAACAAAGAGTGATGAGTAAGTACCCGAAATAAGACCGAACATAAGCGGTACTGAGAATGTAAGAAGTGAATTGTAACCGCTTATTGCTACAACTATTGTTACAACGAGCATAGTTGTGATAGTTGTTATGGATGTTCTGACTGAACGTGTCATAGACTGTGTACAGCCTGCGTTGATAAGTTCGTTGAGTGAAGCCTTTGGCATAAGCTTTTTGTTTTCACGGATTCTGTCGTAAATAACGATAGTATTGTTGATGGAATAACCGAGAATTGTAAGAATTACCGCAACTGTATTTGAGTTGAACTCGAAGCCGAACAGTAAGGAAACCGCAAGGGCAACCATAAGGTCGTGGAGAAGTGCAAGCACTGAGCATACACCTGCTGACCAGCCACCGATTTTTCTGAATCTTATTGCAATATAAATGATAACTACAATTGCTGCAAAAATTACCGCAATAAGACATTTCAGAAGAAATTCACGTCCTGAAGAAGGACTTACGTCTGTTGAATCAAAGAGTGATACATTGCTGTCGGGGAATTTTGCCTGAAGTGCTTCTGTAAGTTCAACCTGTCTGTCAGCGTTGAGACTTTCTTCGGAAGTAAATGAAACAATAATCTGCTTGCCGTCTGAATCTATGCTTTCGCCCTTTCTGACGGTTACAGGAACGTTTACAATGTCCTTTATGACGCTTTCCGCATCATTTGTATTAATTTGGCCTGTATAGTCATAAGTAAGCATTGTACCGCCACTGAATTCAAGGGCAAAGTTTGCACCTCTTGCGATAAGTCCGCCTGCGAAAAGAACAACCACACCGATAAGAATACCGAGAATCATCTTTTTCTTTGAGCAGAAATCGTAAGTCCTGGACTCTGCTTTCTTGTCCTTATAGCCATATAACTTCTTGTTCTGGAAACACTTGAACTTTGAAAGTGATGTAACCATAAGTCTGGAAGCAAATATGCCCATGATGAAGTTAAGTACAACACCTGCGAGGAGAGTTATACCGAAAGAATAGACAACACCCTCAGCGGTTGCACCGAACATGAAGAATATAGTCTTGTTGAGAATCTTTGAGAAGAAGCTTGACGGCACACCGAATGCGCCCATGAGTATTACAGCAATGATGACGTTTGTTATATTACCGTCGAGAATAGCGGAAAATGCTCTCTTATACGCTACCTTTATAGCGGAATCAAGGGACTTTCCTGACTGGATTTCTTCCTTGATACGTTCGCCTGTGATGATATTTGCGTCAACGCCCATTCCGACAGCGAGGATTATACCTGCTATACCGGGAATAGTGAGAGTAGAGCCGTTCATGAATCCGAACCAGCCCGAAACTACAGCAATACTTCCTGCAATCTGTCCGCAGAGTGCAATGACTGCAACAAAACCTGGCAGACGGTAAAGAACAACCATGTATATTGCAATGAATATAAATGCTATAAGTGCGGCAAGAAGAATTGCGTCAAGAGAACCTTCACCCATAGTGGGGTCAATTGTCTTGAAACTTGTTGTTTCCAGTTTGAAAGGCAACGCACCCGAATTAATCTGATTGGCAAGTTTGTTTGCCGATTCGTCGGTGAATTTACCCGTAATAACTGCACTGCCGTCTGTAATGGCACTGTTTACGGACGGAGCGGAAATCATAGTGTTGTCCATCCATATGGAGATAGGCGTACCTGTTCCCGCAAGTTCGGAAGTAGCTTCCGCAAACTTGTCCTTACCCGATGCATTGAGTGTAAGTTCAATAAGGTTTTCGTATTCGCCTGAACTGTCGTTCGGACGGTATACCGCTTTTGCTTCGGCAACATCTCCGCCCTCAAGAACTATTTCACCCGTCGGGACAGTGTTGCCTTCGTCGTCGGTTTCGGAGTCTGTTCCCTTGCGGAAGGTAAGACTTGCCATTTCACCGAGTTCCTTGACGGAAGCTGAGGGGTCAAAATCGCTTTCACCCGCTTGCCACGGGAAACGTACAATAATTCTGTCACTTTTTTCGTCGCTGTATACTTCGCTATCAGTGATACCGAGAGCCGAAAGTCTGGTATCAATAATTGCGGTAGCGGCTTTAAGCTGAGCCTCTGTAGCGTCAGCACTGTCCGCAGGAGCAAATGTAACGTCAACACCGCCCTTGATGTCAATACCAAGACGGATATCGTCAACGCCCTTGATAACGGTTGTAGTATTATCGCCATAGACATAGTCAAGACCTATGGCAGATGATACAGAAAACAGCAGGATAAAAGCAACAACAATGAAGAAAGTAGATTTTCCAATCTTTTTCACAGCCATGCCTCCTAAAATATTTTTGTTCTGTCTGTCTGACAATTATTAACATTGTACTATATTTTTACAGAAAAGTCAAGTATCTCTGCAAAATTTATGTACAGATTATTTTTATTCTTCATATAAATTTTCCCTCGCCCATAAGGACGGGGGAAAGTTTCTGTTATTTGAAATGTTTCTGTGATAATTTAAGTCTGTTCATAGCTCTGTTTAAAGCTGCCTGAGTGTGATAATACTCCATTATACTCTGTTTCTGACGCAATTTTTCCTCTGCACGTTCTTTTGCTTCTTCCGCACGCTTGATGTCTATTTCTTCGGGAAGTTCGCAGGAATCCGCAAGAATTATGGAAGATTCCGGCATAACTTCTATAAATCCCTCAGAAATGGCGGCATGGTGCCACTTACCGTCAACCATGTATTTCAGTTCACCTGTCGGGAGAGATGTTACAAGAGGTTCATGACCATGCATAATACCTATAAGACCGTCTATGGCAGTAATAACGAGATGTTCACATTCGCCCTGATAGAAAATCCTGTCGGAAGCGATAATTTCAAGATGAAAGGATTTAGCCATTAAAAGACCTCCTTTAGTCCGAAAGCTGTTTTGCCTTAGCTATAACGTCGTCAATAGTTCCTGCCATAAGGAAAGCGGCTTCGGGGTACTTGTCCATATCACCCTCTATGATTGCATTAAAGCCCTTGATAGTTTCTTTGAGGGGAACGTATTTACCTTTAAGACCCGTGAAATTTTCCGCAACGTTGAAAGGTTGTGAAAGGAACTTCTGTATTTTTCTTGCACGGTATACGGCAAGTTTGTCGGCTTCGTCGAGTTCTTCCATGCCGAGAATGCCTATAATATCCTGTAATTCCTTGTATTTCTGTAAAAGTTCCTGTGTACGTCTTGCGACCGAGTAATGTTCTTCACCGACTACTTCGGGTTCAAGAATACGTGAATTTGATTCAAGGGGGTCAACGGCAGGGTATATGCCCTGTTCAACGATTTTACGTGAAAGCACCGTAGTAGCGTCAAGATGAGCGAATGTAATTGCAGGGGCGGGGTCGGTGAGGTCGTCCGCAGGAACGTAAACCGCCTGAACCGACGTAATAGAGCCGTTTTTGGTAGATGTTATACGCTCCTGAAGTTCGCCTACTTCCGTAGCAAGTGTAGGCTGATAACCAACCGCAGACGGCATACGTCCGAGAAGTGCCGAAACTTCCGAACCTGCCTGAACATATCTGAAAATATTGTCAATAAATAAAAGTACGTCTTTGTGTTCACGGTCACGGAAATATTCAGCCATAGTAAGACCTGTCTGGGCAACTCTCATACGTGAGCCGGGTGGTTCGTTCATCTGTCCGAAAACGAGGGCAGTTTTGTTTATAACGCCCGATTCCTGCATTTCGTTCCAAAGGTCGTTACCCTCACGGGAACGCTCTCCTACACCTGTAAAAATTGAGTAACCGCCGTGTTCTGTGGCGATATTTCTTATAAGTTCCTGAATAAGAACGGTTTTTCCAACGCCTGCACCGCCAAAAAGTCCGATTTTACCGCCCTTTGCGTAAGGTGCGATAAGGTCTATAACTTTTATGCCCGTTTCGAGAACTTCAACAACGGGACTCTGTTCCTGAAAAGTCGGGGCTTTGCGGTGGATTTCCCACTGTTCTTCCGCTTCGGTTTCACCCTTTTTGTCGATAGGTTCGCCGAGAACATTGAACATTCTTCCGAGTGTTTTTTCACCGACCGGAACTTTTATACATGAACCTGTCGGAGTTACTTCCATATTTCTGCTGAGACCTTCGCTTGTTGCAAGCATGATACAGCGTACAACATGATTTCCCATGTGCTGTGCAACTTCCATTACACGCTTTTTTCCGTCAATATCAACAGTAAGAGCGTCCCTTATCATAGGGAGTTTACCCGACGGAAATTCAACATCTATAACAGGTCCTATAACCTGTGTTATTCTGCCTTTATCCATTTGATATTTCTTTACCTCCTTTTCATGTCAAATATCTTGTCACGATAGTATTCATACTGCTTTTGTCTCAATTCAGTTTCACGTTTTAAAAGTTCTGTCAGTTCCGTAAAACTGTCAAGCATATTAACAATCTTCTGCTGAATTTCAATCGTTGGGAAAGGTATTTCAAATTTTGAGTATGAACCAATCCAATGTCTCATATGGGAATACGGCTGGAATTTGATGCATTTCATAGCATAGAATACATATCTGAAACATATATTATCCTTTGGCTTCAACATTTTCATAGCGGAAGATTTTACTTTAAAATCAAAATCAACCCAGTGAAAACTTGTTGTGAAATCGTCAAATATTATTACCGGATTTTCTTTATCAGCCTTGAAAATTCCATCTGTTTCGTCAGTATAGCCAAGTATGAATGACTGTCCGGCTGTAAGCACAGGTGTTTCATAGAAATGGTTATAATCTGTACTTTTTACTATATATTTTGTTGGTTGTTCGTAATCAAGACAGTCTTCAAGTTTTTTATACTCCACGCCGTCGGGGCAGAGTCTTTCAATCATATCAAAAATATTTTCCATATGCTATTCCTCAAGACTGTTAGCTCCGCTTACAACTTCTGTTATTTCCTGCGTTATAGCAGCCTGTCTTGCCCTGTTGTAGAGGAGTGACAAATCTTTTATCATATCTTTGGCACTGTTTGTGGCAGCGTCCATAGCTGTCATACGTGCCTGCTGTTCACAGCAGAATGCCTCAACCATTGCACCGTATATAAAACCCTTTGCGTAGTTTGGTATAAGATACGCCATAACTTCCTCGGGTGACGGGATAAAAGACGCTTTTGGCAGTTTTTTCATAGTGCCGTCTGCGGTCTTTCCGAAATGACGACGGTTGAACGGCAGAAGCTGGACGGCTTTCGGTTCATACTGATTCGGGTTTACCATATCTGTATAAATCAGATAGACTTCGTCCAGTTCTTTTTTTTCAAATTTTTCAAGTACAAGCTCAGCAATTTCCCTTGCCCTGTAGAGCGTGGGATTCTGCGTTGTATAGAGAAATTCCCCGTCCACGTAAGCTTTTTTTGCGTTCTTCATTCTGTTCTGAAAGTACATTCTTCCGACGTGTCCCATAACAAAGAGATAGCAGTTATCAGGATTTGATGCTTCAGATAATTTCATTTCCGTGTATCTCAGAATATTATGGTTGTAGCTTCCGCAGAGACCCTTATCAGCCGTAATTACTATATAGCCCTTTTTACGCTTTTCGTCGGGGACATTCTGCCTTCTGTCAAAATAAGTCTGACGTGTATGTGGAGTATGTTCAAGAATACTTTCAATAGTAGTCTGTAGCTTTTCAAAATACGGCATTGTGGCATCAAGTGATTTTCTTGCTTTTTTGAGCTTTGAAGAAGAAATGAGGTACATGGCGTTTGTAATTTTGAGTATCTGCTGGATACTTGCGATACGTTCACGTATTTCCCTTATATTAGCCAATAGAAAAACCTCCCTTTATTCCTCAAAAGCTGTTATGATTCTTTCGATTCTTTCCGCAAGGTCGTCTGTGAGGATTTTATTTTCCTCGATTTCTTCAATAATATCCTGACCGTAACTTCTGATATAGTTCATAAGTTCCGTGCGATGTTCTTTCAGTTCCTTTAACGGAATATCGTCTAAAAATCCATGCTGTGCCACATAAAGCAATATAACCTGTTCATAGTGGGGGAGAGGATTATACAACGGCTGTTTGAGTAATTCGGTAAGCATACGACCGTGATTAAGCAGGTCGGTTGTGGACTGGTCAAGTTCGGAGGAGAACTGTGTGAAGATTTCCATTTCCTTGAACTGTGCCAAATCTATACGTAGATTTCCCGAAGCCTTTTTCATTGCTTTGGTCTGTGCCGCACCGCCTACACGTGATACGGAAAGACCATAGTTCACGGCAGGTCTTAAACCCGAATTGAACAATTCACTTTCAAGGAAAATCTGTCCGTCGGTGATAGATATGACATTTGTCGGGATATATGCGGAAATATCACCTGCGAGGGTTTCAATAATCGGGAGTGCCGTAAGTGAACCGCCACCGTGTTCGTCGTCAAGACGGCTGGAACGTTCAAGAAGTCTTGAATGAAGGTAGAAAACATCACCAGGATATGCCTCACGTCCCGGTGGTCTGTGGAGCAGAAGTGACATTGCACGGTAAGCAACGGCGTGCTTTGACAAATCATCATAGACTATAAGAACGTCTTTTCCCTTAGACATAAAGTACTCAGCCATAGCCGTTCCCGAATAGGGAGCAATATACTGGAAAGGTGCAGGTTCGCTTGCCGATGCCGAAACAACTACTGAGTATTCCATAGCACCGTACTTTTTAAGGGTATTTACAACCTGTGCGACTGTTGAGGACTTCTGACCTATCGCAACATAAATACAGATAACGTTCTGTCCTTTCTGGTTTATAATGGTATCGACTGCAATAGAGGTCTTACCCGTCTGTCTGTCGCCTATGATAAGTTCACGCTGTCCACGTCCGATAGGGAACATTGAGTCAATAGCGAGGATACCCGTTTGTAAAGGAACATTTACGGACTTACGCTCAATAACACCTGGTGCTTCTCTTTCGATAGGGAAGTAGTCGTCTGCTTTTATAGCACCGAGTCCGTCAATGGGAGAGCCGAGAGCGTCAACAACACGACCAAGAAGCTCGTCACTTACTCCGACACCCGCACGTTTTCCGGTACGGATAACTGAAGAACCTTCTGTCAGTCCGTGTTCCTCACCGAGAAGAACGACACCCGAAGTCTTTTCTTCAAGGCTCTGCACGATTCCTCTGACACCGTTTTCAAATTCAACGAGTTCACCGTACATTACACCGCTCATGCCCTTTACTCTTGCAATGCCGTCACCGATTCTTGTTATGAAGCCTGTTTCGGTTGTTCCCGATTTTACGGTAAAGTCTTTTACCTCTGTTTTGAGAACGGATATAATGTCGTTTGCCGAACCGCTTTTTATTTCGGACTCGTCTGCTGATTCAACAAATTCTGCAGCCTTGCTTTTCAGGTTTTCTTTCATGAGTTTAAGGCTTGTGCGATAACTCTTGTCGTACTCAACATCACCTGCGTTCAGGATAAAACCGCCTATTATGTCGGGGTCGTGACGGTATTCAATTGAAACGTCCTCTTTGATGAACCTGTCCATAATAAATTTACGCAGGTCTGCCTGCTGGGATTCGGTCAGAGGTGTAACGTATCTTACAACCGCCCTTATACTGCCCTGCTTTTCAAGGAGAATTTCGCTGTATTCCTCAAAAATTTCCGTCAGACTGTCCACGATTCCGTTTTTTACGGCGTTTATAATGAATTTGTCCATGCTCTGCGGAAAAATTCTTTTAATTATGTTTCTTTTTTCGTCCAATGTCACGAGGGGATTTGAAAGAGTGTCCGCAACGTCACTGCATGAATTGAAAATATTTTTTGTTTCGTCAATATCTTCCTGAGAAATGTCCAGACGGACGAGTTCCTTTAAAAAATCTTTTTCGAGGTCTTTCATCAGCTGTTATCCTCCTCTGACGAAAGAAATTCGTCTACAAGACGGCGGTTTTTTTCGTCGTCAACATTTTCACCGATGATTTTCGATGCTGCTTCAATAGCAAGGTCTGCAATCTGAGTCTGTGCCTGCTGAAGAACTCTCTTGCGTTCGTTTTCGATAGTTCTGCCTGCGTCACTGATAATCTGTGAAGCTTCTTCCTGCGATTTTTGCAGTATGGCAGCCTTTTCGGCTTCTGCATCGTCATGTGCCTTCATGATTATTTTCTGAGCTTCTTCCTTTGCACTGCTGAGGTCGTCGGCATACTGTTTTTTAAGTTCTTCCGCTTCCCTGCGTGACTTTTCAGCGGAATCAATATCGTCCTGAATCGAGCGTGTACGTTCGTTCATAATCTTGTTGATAGGCTTGAAAAGGAATATTTTAAGCAGGATAAACAGTATAATTATATTTACCGCAGACCATATGAAATTCCAGATATTAACGTCAAGCATTGTACCTTTCAATGCGTCCATGTCACTTTTTCCTTTCTTTGATTTATCTGCCGATACTTTACAATATTACTTGAGTATGAAGATAATCAGTATTGCGATAACGAAGCCGTAAATAGCCGTAGCTTCTGCCAACGCACAACCAAGAAGAAGTGCCTTGTTTATGTCGCCTTTTGCTTCAGGCTGACGTGCTATAGCGTCTGCTGCCTTAGATGTTGCGATACCTATGCCTATACCTGCACCCATGCCTGTAAGAACTGCAAGACCTGCACCAATTGCGATTAAACCCATAACAAATTACCTCCGTAAAATTATTTAAGTAAGAATATAGTTGCAGACCGCAGAATAAACTGCGGTTTTCTGCCGTGAATATTATTCGCTTTCCATAGCTTCCGACATGAAAAGCGATGTGAGGAATACAAAGACGTATGCCTGAATACAGCCGTCAAAAATATCAAAATAGAAACTGAAAACAAGCGGAAGTCCGACAGGGAGAATCATTTTGATAAGTTCCATGACTACGAATGCACCGAGAACGTTTCCGAAAAGTCGCATACAGAGTGAAAGCGGTTTGATGACGAGTTCAAGAATGTTCATCGGTATCATGAGTGGCATAGGTTCTTTGAAACTTTTAAGCCAGCCCTTAAAGCCTTTTTCCCTCATTCCGCTGAACTGAATCAGCAGGATAGCGAAAAGTGCCAGAGTTGCGGTAACGCCTAAATCTTTTGTCGGCGGTCTGAGTCCGAAAAGTCCGATTATATTTGCAATTACTATATATATAAGGAACGATGACAGAATTGTCATGTATTTTTTA
>CAMWGS010000031.1 GCA_947173865.1 uncultured Ruminococcus sp. | reverse complement strand
TTATATCATTCTTTATTCATAAAGTCAACAAAATTATGCATTTTTATTATAACAGTCTTACATTGTTTTAATCTGACATTAAGTTAAATAATGTATATGCATACAAACATTAACTTTTTATTTGCTGATTTGTTTTGATTATACAATAAATATTTCTGCTTTATTACATTATGGATAATATTTGAATAATTACTTGAAAATGACGGTGTTTTGTGGTATAATGGCAATAGTAAAGATTAATGATGTTTGAAGGGAAGAATATGTTATGAAAAAATTACTTGCTGTTTTAATGGCTTGTGCAATGATGACAGGCGTTTTTACATCATGCGGAAAAGACGAAAAAGAAGAAATTTCAGAATCAAAGAAAGACGTTTCTGTTTCTGATTCAGCCGAAGAAGATAAGACAACCGAACCCGAAACAGAAGAAGAAACCGAAGGTGTTACAACAGAAGCCGAAACAACCACAGAAGAAGTAACCGAAACGGAAGAAGAAACTACAGAATCCGTTGAAGAAGATGCAGAAACAAACGGTGAAGAAACAGAAATTAATATTTCTGACGGTGTTTCTGACGAAAATATTATAAATATGTGGCTTATGGATTTAGACGACGTTGTTATGGGATTTAATTTTAAAGAGGACGGCAATGCGGACATATTTATGGATATGACTGCATTGACACATTTTACGTCTGACGGCAAATTATTTATGGACAGTGAAACGTTTGAATCTGATTGTATCAGTTATGACGGAACAGTTATGGCTGTAACCGTAAACGGACAGGACGCTTTTACAATGACAAAAGAAAGCGGAAGTGCCGACAGTTTTGACGGTATATATACAATGACAAGCGGTGTGATTTATGACAGCCTTATGACATCCGTTGATGAGTCTACAGAAGTTTTTGTTGTCGTAATCGGTGAAAACCTTTATTCAGGTTACAGGAATATGTTTAAATACTCTGCAAATGACGGTATTATTAAAATGACAGGACTTGAAACAATCGGAATAGATGAAGATATTGAATCAACGTATGAAGTTAACGGAGATGTAGTTGTTATGCATGATTTTGACGGTGAAGAAGTGGAAATGAAAAAACTTGTTTACTAAGTCGATAAAACGAAAAGGACGGTTTAAAGGCCGTCCTTTTTTATTACAGGTCAAATTTTTTCTTGAGCTTTTCAAAGAAACTCTGACGTTTTGCATAATTCTTTTCCGAGAGAGAAGCTTCAAATTCTTTGAGCAGGTCTTTCTGCTTTTTGGTGAGGTTTTTCGGAACTTCAACGTAAATCTTTACATATTGGTTTCCACGGTCTGTACGGTGGAGTTTTTTTACACCTTTGTTTTTCAGGCGGAAAACAGTACCTGTTTGAGTACCCTCGCTGATGTTGTACTTTACATCTCCGTCAATAGTAGGAACGGTTATTTCAGCACCAAGAACAGCTTCCATATAGGTAACAGGAATATCACAGTGAATATCAAATCCTTCACGTCTGAAAATGGGATGAGACTTTACAGATACAGTTATAAGCAGGTCGCCTGAAGGTCCTCCGTTTACACCGCAGTCACCCTGACCGCTGAGACGCATGGGCTGTCCGTCAGCGATTCCTGCCGGAATATCAACAGAAACTGTTTTCTGTACTCTGAGTCTGCCAACACCGTGACATTTCTGACATGGATTTTTTATGATTTTTCCCTTGCCTGCACAGTGCGGACATGGTTTTGTAGAGGAAATAGCTCCGAAAGGTGTACGCTGAGTAGTTTTTACAGAGCCACGTCCCTGACAGTCGGGGCATATTTCCGAACTTGACGCACCGTCTGAGCCTGAACCTTTACAGGAATCACATATGCTCATTCGGTTTATTTTTATTTCCTTTTTTATACCGTTGCAGGCGTCCATGAAGTTGATAAGTACCGATTCCTGAATATCCGAGCCACGTCTGGGAGCATTGGCGTTTGAGCGTGAGCCTCCGCCACCGCCGAAGCCACCGAACCCACCGAATATATTTTCAAATATATCGCCTAAGTCACCGAAACCGCCCATATCTCCGCTGAAACCGCCCATTCCGCCACCGCTGTAACTCGGATCAACTCCTGCGTGACCAAACTGGTCGTAACGTTTTCTTTTTTCGGGGTCTGAAAGTACTTCGTTAGCTTCGTTTATTTCCTGAAATTTTTCAACATATGACGGGTCATCGGGGTGTAAATCGGGGTGATTTTCCCTTGCCTTCTTTCTGAAAGCCTTTTTTATTTCGTCCTCTGTAGCACCTTTCTGTATACCGAGAACTTCATAGTAATCTCTTTTTTCAGCCATAATACTTCTCCGTTCTGAAGTTATCTATAATATTCCATATAAACACCGCAAGGGCGAAAGAAATTTTCCGCCCTGCGATACGATTTGTATTTTTTTATTAAACTTCTGTAAAATCAGCATCAACAACGCCATCGTCATCAGGTGTGTCATTCTGTGCAGAAGCTTCCTTTGTGAACTGTGACGGGTCAATTCCCTCTGCACCGTTCGGATTAGCCTGCTGGTAAACCTTAGCGGAAAGGTCATAGAAAGCTTTCTGAAGTTCTTCTTTGAGTGTCTTTATTTCACTTGCGTTGTTAGCCTCGATAGCTGACTTGAGTGATGCACACTTGCTTTCAATGTTTGCTTTTTCGTCTGCGGAAACTTTGTCACCGAAATCGGCAAGAGCCTTTTCACACTGGAATACGAGGTTTTCAGCTTCGTTCTTTGTATCAACTTCTTCACGACGCTTTTTGTCCTCTGCCGCATACTGTTCAGCTTCCTTTACTGCCTTGTCGATATCGTCCTTGGACATATTTGTTGAAGCTGTAATTGAGATATTCTGTTCCTTGCCTGTTCCCAAATCCTTAGCGGAAACGTGAACAATGCCGTTTTGGTCGATATCGAAAGTAACTTCAATCTGGGGGATTCCTCTCGGAGCGGGAGCAATACCGTCAAGACGGAAAGTACCGAGCTGTTTGTTGTCCTTAGCGAACTCACGTTCACCCTGAAGTACATTGATATCAACGGCAGGCTGATTGTCTGCATATGTTGAGAATACCTGAGACTTCTTTGTAGGAATTGTTGTATTTCTTTCAATCATTCTTGTGCATACACCGCCTGCTGTTTCAATACCGAGTGAAAGAGGAGTAACATCAAGGAGGAGGAGACCGTTCTTAACGTCACCGCCGAGTACACCGCCCTGATATGCAGCACCGAGAGCAACACATTCGTCAGGATTGATGCCTTTGAACGGGTCTTTGCCGATAAGCTTCTTTACTGCTTCCTGAACAGCAGGGATTCTTGAAGAACCGCCAACCATAAGAACCTTATTGAGTTCTGATGCACTGAGACCGCTGTCGCTGAGAGCCTGCTTTACAGGTCCCATTGTAGCTTCAACGAGGTCTGCTGTGAGTTCGTTGAACTTAGCCTGTGTAAGAGTGAGGTCGAGGTGCTTAGGAGTGCCTGTAGCGTCTACAGTGATGAACGGGATATTTATATTTGAAGTTGTTGTTGAAGAAAGTTCAATCTTGGACTTTTCAGCAGCGTCTTTAAGTCTCTGAGCAGCCATCTTGTCAGTTGAGAGGTCAACGCCCTCAGCCTTCTTGAATTCTTCAACCATCCAGTTGATAATTCTCTGGTCGAAATCGTCACCGCCGAGGTGGTTGTTACCTGCTGTAGCAAGAACCTGCTGAACATCTTCGCCCATTTCGATAATAGAAACGTCGAATGTACCACCGCCGAGGTCGTAAACCATAACAGTCTGTTCTTCTTCCTTGTCGATACCATAGGAAAGAGCTGCGGCTGTAGGTTCGTTGATGATACGCTTTACAGTAAGACCTGCAATCTGTCCTGCGTCCTTGGTAGCCTGTCTCTGTGAGTCTGTGAAGTAAGCAGGAACTGTGATAACAGCTTCTGTAACGGGTTCACCGAGATAAGCTTCAGCATCAGCCTTGAGTTTCTGGAGAACCATAGCGGAAATTTCCTGAGGAGTATATTTCTTGCCGTCGATTTCAACCTTGTAATCAGAACCCATATGTCTCTTGATAGAAGAAACTGTTCTGTCATGGTTTGTAATTGCCTGTCTCTTTGCAACCTGACCGACAAGTCTTTCACCGTTGTTTGTGAAAGCAACGACTGACGGTGTTGTTCTTGCACCTTCGCTGTTAGGGATAACTACGGCGTTACCGCCTTCCATAACAGCTACACAAGAATTTGTTGTACCTAAGTCAATACCGATAATTTTTCCCATAATAAATTCCTCCTAAGAAAATATAATCTTTATAAGTTTGTGAACTTTTTATTATATTGCAACCGCAACCATAGCGGGTCTTATAAGCTTATCGCCGATTTTATAGCCCTTCTGAAAAACGGTACATACATGATTTGAAGCGTAGTCCGTACCGTCCTGCTGGCTTATAGCGTTGTGAACGTTGGGGTCAAATTCAGCACCGAGTGCTTCAACTTCCGTTACATTCATTTTATTGAGAAAGTCTTTAAGCTGATTGAAAATCATAGTCATACCGTTTTTGAAATTTTCGTCTGCACACTCAACTTCAATTGAACGTTCAAAGCTGTCGATAACGGGGAGAAGATTTTCAATACACTTTGCAGAAGCATTGCTGTAAGTTTCTGTCTTTTCCTTTGCCGTACGTTTGCGGTAGTTGTCATATTCTGCAAAGAGCCTTATATATTTGTTGTTTGCCTCGTTGAGAGCGTCCTCAAGAGCTGCATATTCTGTAGCTGTGTCATTGTATTCGCTTACAGCGTCATCTTCGTCTGTAGTTTCCTTCAAAGATTCTTCACTGACATTTTCAGCGGATTCTTCAACGGGTTCTGTGATATTTTTATTTTCGTCCATCGCTGATGCTCCTTTCTGTAACTGCTAATCTGTGTCGGCAGTTGTGCCTGTTATTATAATATCTTCATCATCTCCGGACATCAGATATGAAATTTTCTGTGTCAGGTATTCAATGTAGGGAATTATTTTTTTGTAGTCAACCCGCATAGGACCTATAATTCCGAGTGAACCGGCTTCTTTATTGCCCTTGCGGTACTTTGAAACAATAAGACTTGAATTTCCTATAGCAAAGCTGTTTGTTTCAGAACCAAACTTCACCTGAATACCGCTGAAAGTTTCTTCCAGTAAATCAGAAAGTCCGTTTTTATGTTCAATAAACTTAACAACTTCCATTTTGTCGAGTTCGTCGCATGAAAGAAGCTTTTCGCTTCCGCTGACTGTAAGTTCCTGCTGACGCAAATCTTCCGAAAGTTCGCAAAGTCCCATTACAAGCGGAGAAAGCGACACCATATATGCACTTACTGCCGCAACCATTTTGTCGAACATTTCTTCTGAAAGTTCCTCAACAGAAACACCGCTGAGGTTTTCTTCTATATAATGAGTAAAAAATTCAAGCTGTTCATGGTTGAGGTCAAATTCAAGCCTGCAAGCCTTGTTTTTTATGCTTCCGTTTGAGGTTATCAGCAGAATTACATAAAGTCTTTTACCTGTCGGGATAACCTCAACTTTTGAAATTACCGAAAATCTCGGTACAGAATTTGTGACTACTGCTGCACACTGTGTAATTTCGGTAAGAGCCGTTGCGGCATTCTGTATAAGAAGTTCTTCGGGAGTATCCTTACCGCCAAGCATTCTGTCAAGACGGCTTTTTTCCTCGTCGGACAAGGCTGACGGGTTCATAAGTTCGTCAATATACAGCCTATAGCCTGAGAATGTCGGGATTCTTCCTGCGGAAGTGTGAGGTTGTTCAAGGTAGCCGAGCTGTTCAAGTGCCGCCATATCGTTTCTGATAGTTGCGGCGGAAACATTTATATTGTCAAGCTTAGAGATTGCTTTTGAGCCGACGGGTTCACCTGTTCTGATGTATTCGTCAACCACAGCAGCGAGTATCTTCAGCTTTCTGCTGTTCACAATTTACACAACCTTTCACTTATTTAGCACTCTAACTCTTTGAGTGCTAAATATAATTTATCACTATTATTTCACTTTGTCAAGCATTTTATTCATTTTCGTCCTTTTTCACTAAATTTAACATATAAATCAGTGCAAATGTGGCAATTTTTAAACGAAAAATATTCATTACGCAGAACAGCTCCCTCAGTTAAAGAGAGAGCCGTTCTTTGTAAAAAGGAGGTTAATATATATTAAATCTGGATTTCATAATAAATCAGGACTGTTCACTTATGAGAATACCCACACGGCTCTGAATCTTGTCAACAGCCTGCTTTGAGTCTGCCTCACCCTTGAAATATTTTGTTACTTCTTCAACGACTATTTCCCTTACATCGTCTGAGAAACCGCCGGACACTTTGTCGGCTTTTTTTATATAATTAACAACAAAGTCCCGCTGTTCCTTTGTAAGCGGTTTTACATTTATTTCATTGCCGTTTATCCAGTATGTGTTTTCATATTCTACTTTTTTTCCGTCCTCGTCAAGATAATATGGTTTTGACATAGAGTCGTCGGCTTTCTTTTCAAATGCCGATACAAGTGACGGAAGTGCATAGGAGTACTGATTGTTTGTCTGATACTCCTCAGTGAAAAATTCCTTTATGAATGCCCAGCAGGCATCTTTTGACTTTGAACTTTCAAGAACAGCCATAGAGTTGTTGAATGAAAGTATTGCACCGTTTCCGTCATTTGACGGTATACCGACAAGTGTTATATCATCGTTGAAATAAGCGTCTTTTTCTACTCCGTATTCTGTAAATGTATAGAGGTTTACAGTATCCAGCAGAGCTTTGTCGTTGAGTAATAATGTATCCTGTTCATTCCAGTATGCTTCCATTTCGTCCTGAGTAGCATTATCCCAGTCAATTTCCTCATCTTCGTCGGGGAATTCATTGCAGAATTCAAGCACCTTTTTGAAATCGTCTGAATCAAAATGACATTCAGCTTTTTCATAGTCAATAAATTTATCCATCATAGAACCACATACCAACTCAAAAGCTGCTTCTTTTGAATTTCCGTAACGGTACAACTGCATATCGGGGTGTTCGTGGTAAGTGTCAATCATTTCGTCAAGAGTCCAGTTTTCCTTGTCAAAGAATTTTGTTTTGCAAGCTAAAGTAGTGACACTGAAAGAAGGTGACAATGAGTAAAGTTTTCCGTCAATTTTGCTTGCACTGAGGACATTCGGCATAATATCATCTGCGGACAGGTCAGCGTCTTTTTCAAGATAAGTGGAAAGGTCGGTAAAAGTTCCTTTCGGTGCGAGTTCGGATATTAGGTTGTAGTCATATGTTACAATCATATCGGGGGCATTTCCCGAAACAATATCCATTTTAAGCTGTTTTGAAGCTGAATTTATCATCTTTTTCTTTTCGTCGTCATATTCGTTGTACTTGTTGTAATCTGAAATTTTTATTCTGTAGTCTGTCTGAGATTTGTTGAAATCTGTAATTTTTGAAGTAATTGCCGAATCGCTGTAAAGCATACCTACTGTAATTACAGTCTGGTTGGCGAGTTCGTCGGCATTGCGTTTTGTAAGGCGTGCGAATCCTGAAGTATTATTTGTATAGTCCTGTAAATAGACGATAAAATCACCATCCTCAAGACCTATTACAGAGCGTACCGAATTGCCTGAAATATCGGAATCAATCCAGTTTATTATCTCCACGAGTTTCTTGTCCTTGTCAATACCGTAAAGACCTGTCTGAGTACTTGTAAATAAAGTATATTCGCCTGAACCCGTACTGATGATGTTTATGCCTGATATTTCTGAATTTTCAAGACTTATACCATCGTCTGAGAATTTTTTTGTTTCCGTGTCGATATACTCCAGTATTTCTCCCTTATTGCCGTAACCTGCACATACAACGTTGCCGTCCGAATCCGTTCCGAAATAATTTATCCAGTGAGTATCATTGCCTGTATCAATTTTACCTGTGATTTCGCCGTCCTCGTTAATAATACAGTAAGTTTCTTCTTCTCCGCTGAGTGACAAAATAATATTACCGTTAGAGCAGGCTGATATGTCTCTTACAGATATACGCATATCTTCTGAATCGTCACTGTATTCTTCAACATTTGTCACAGGGTTTTCAGAAATTATTTTACCGTCCGAACCAAGTTTATAGAGGGTATATGAATATTCAGCCGCTTTATTCATTGCCTCATAGTCAAAATTTTCGTAGTCAAAATCGGGGTCGTCATAGTCGGGAAGTTTGAAGTCACCATAGTCAATAACTGTCAGAAGTGCATATATAGTACCGTCGGAAGCAACTGTAGTTCTGATATAGGACTGAGAATTTTCGGGTTTCTGAAAGTCAAGTGAAATTTCATTGAAACCGCTGAAATCTACATCAGTAAGATAAAGTTTGGTGTTTCCGTCACCGTCACCGCCCGTTATGAGAATCTGAGATGTGTCTTTGATGAAGAACATCTGTTCAATGTATTCTGCGGGAATTTCAGTTTCTATATCAATTGAGCTGTACGAGTTGGTTATTACGTCATTTGCGGTCTGAGCAGAATTGGAATTTGAGTTTTTTTCGCTGTCTTTATTTTTTCCACCGCATGAATATGCTGAAAATACCATTGCAACAGCAAGCACTCCCGTTACGGAACGTGTGATAAGTGAATTTTTCATAATATATTGAACCTCTTTCTTTATAAATATTTTTTTATATTATACTTTCTTTTGTTTTTCTGTAAATTTCTGTTTTATATCTCTCCGCCGTCTGTCTATGAATATTGATACGGCACGCAGAACAACAGGTTTCTTTTTCTTTAAAAACTTTATTGCAAGAACTGCGAGCCACAGAAGCGTAAGGACAGGAACGACAAGCAGTAAGCGTCTGAAAAAATATATGAATGACAGTCTGAACTCAATAAGGCGTGATGCATTTTCCCAGTACGGATAATTTATACTTTTCTTCACAACGGCATAGTCCGATATTTTTTTGAAAGCCTTTGCCCTTGCCGACGGTGAAAAGCGTACACTGTTCTTTATTATTGAACATTTGTCTTTGTAGCTTTCGGAAAACTGTGCTTTTACTGCATTGTATGCAAAATTTTCTACTGGGTCTGGCAGTACAGTTTCATAGCAGGTTATTTCTTTAAAGCTTGTTACGGCAGGTGTGTCCGCAATATCCGAGGAAGTGCTTTCGGGGTTTTCCGAATCGTTTGAAAGCATTGAAAGACCTGATGCACCGTCATATGATATATATATTTTAGGAAGTTTTCCTGCACAGTGTTTTTCGGGTTTGGTGTCCGGAAGTTCTATAACACCCGAAATGTAGAACTTTACGCCGTTTATATAAAGATTCATTCCGCTTACTTCGTATGAACCATACAGCGACCACGCAAGATTCCTGTCAATAACTGCACCGTCCTGCATCAAATCGTTTTCGCTGAAAAATGAGCCGTTTATAAGTTCAAAGTTTCGGAACAGGAAGAAATCTCCTCCGACTGCGGAAAGGTCTGCGTCGCTTTTTCCTGTCAGGTCACTTTTTACGGTAACAGTACCCATTGACGCACTGTAAGCATCTGCAAAGGGTAGCTTGCCTTCTTCCATAGAAAAAGATGCATTTTGCAGTTCTTTAATAAGACCTGAACGGACTGCGTTAAGCGAATCGGTATCAAAACCCGAATCATCTGTAAAAAACGTGCTTACCTGTGCGAAATGTTCCTTGCTGTCGTTTTTCCAGCGGTCAGCCGTATAGTTATACTGCTGTGATTTTGCCATGGAGTTCCCGACAATTGTAAGTATACATATTGCCGTTATTGTAACAGCGTTTAAAACCGTTATAACTGCGTGTTTTATTTTGAATTTCATAAAGACCACCGCCTTAGTTGTCTTTCATACGAACCTGGTCTTTAGGATTTACGGGCTTGCTTGCCGTTGTTATAACGTAGTCGCTGGGATTTATTGAACCCTGTACCGCACTTGAAACTTCGTCGGAAGCAAGAACTTCCACATCTACCCTTTCGGCAAAGTATCTGTTTCCGAGCGGTGAACTTTTTGAATTTACGACAAGAACGAAATAACCGTTGTTGTCCTTATATACCGCACTTTTCGGAACAATAGTGTCATAGTTTCCACTTCCGCAGGGAATGGAGAGGTCAAGCATAGAGCCTGTACTTACATCACCTGTAACTGAGAATTTAAGTATTCTGTTTTTAGAACCTGCTTTCGTATCGTTCTTTATTTCAGTAAGAACTGCTGTAACGTCGCCGTTCCAGTTGTTGACAACTTCCGCTTCAACGCCTTTCTTGATTTTCTTTGCCTTTTCTGCGTCTACAGTAAGTTCAACAGTGTATCCTTCGTCTGCAATGTCTATTACTGCCAGAGGCATATCCGGAACGGTTTCCTCACCCGGTTTGATGTTTATTGCACTTACTATTCCGTTGTACTTTGATTTTATTTCAGTGACGGAATTTTCTTTCTTGATTTTTTCAATTTTTTTCTTCATGTTGTCTAATTCTTTTTTCTTTGCCTCTATTTCAAGAGTATTCGTCTTGCTGAGGAGGTCATTTTCATTTTTTGACTTTGTCAGTGCTGCTATAAGTTCTTCAAGGGCGTGCTGTTTAGCCTGAACATCTGCGTCATAGTCCTCAATTGACATTCCCGAACCTGCTCCCTGTGAAGCTTCATAGCCTGCAATCTGTGAACTGAGATAATCTATATCACTTTCAATGCTGTAAAGCTGATTTACAAGGTCATTTCTGATATTGTTTTTTGCCGATTCATATTCATTACGTGCATTGTTTTTGATTTCTTCTTTTGCGTCGGCATCTGCTTTAAGTTCATTTATGTCATATGACACATTATTATCCTGTGAAGGTTCTTCTTCGGAATTTTCACCACTGTTTTCCGTTTTGTTTCCTCCTGTACCCGTGAGCATCTGTGAATAGAGGGAATAGGCGGAATTATATTCGTTTTCCGCATTTGAATAAGCATTATACAGTGAGATAAGATTACCCACATATTCAACTGATGCCATTGAATAGTCGTTTGAATCAATAGCTGTAATTGTGGATTGGATTTTTTCAAGAATATTTGACTTTCTTGTCAGTTCACTTTTATTGCTTGTGTAGTCATATAAAGCCTGTTCGGCAGAGCCTGAATTTGCAAGTGCATTGTTTCTCTTTGCAATAGCTGTGTTGAGGTCTTCACGGGCGTTGCTTATAGCCTGATTTTCGGCTGTATAGTCCGCAGGAATACCTAAAAGTGCTTTCTGGTATTCAAGTTCAAGGGTAATAAGCTCGGACTGTGCGGTTTCGAGTTCTTCATTTTCTTCCGTACCGACTGTAAAAAGAACATCGTCCTTTTTTACTTCCTGACCCGTTTTAATCATAATAGTATCAATAGTCTTGTTTCCGTCTGCCTTTACTTCATAGGACTGGTTTGACTCAATCAGACCGCTTCCCCTTACACGCTCGGTAAGTTTTCCCGATGTTGCACGTTCGGTTGTGATTTCTGAAAGAGACCTGTTCATAATTGTATTGGACAACAGTGTAAGAACAAGCAGAACAGCAAGAAAAACAATAAGTACTGTCTTTATTATTTCTCTTTTTCTGCCTGAACCATAGTCTTTTTTTTCTTTTTCTTCGTTCATAAAAAATTGCTCCTTATCAAAATATTTTATCCTTTTATTCCGCCCGAATACGTAATGCCCTCAACGAGATAATCTTCACCGTAGAGAAACATTAATATTGTCGGTATCATGTATACAACTCCCACCGCAAACGCAAGACCTATGTCCCCCGTGTTAATCTGTGAGAGGAACACTGAAAGCGGGTGTAATTCAGATTCTTTCATAAGTATAAGAGGCTGTTCAACCATGTTCCAGTAGTCGATGAATACAAGCATACCTATTGAAACCATTGCACTCTTACACAGGGGAAGAAATATCTGTGTCATAATCTGCCATTCGTTCGCACCGTCAAGCTTTGCTGCCTCAACATATGAAACGGGAATCCTACGCATTACTTTTGTAAGCAGAAAAACGCTGAACGGTGAAAATATTCCCGGAAGTACTATAGACCATCTTGTGTCAAGCAGGTTGAATTTGTCGGCTACGAGATAATTCGGTACAAGCGTTACCTGATACGGCATAAGCATGAGTATTATGTAAACAAAGAATATCAGATTTTTCACTTTGTTGTTGTATCTTGAAAAGCCGTATGAAGTCAGAACCGCAACCGCAAGCTGAAACACTGTAATCGGTACTGTAAGTATTACAGAATTCCAGAACTTGAAAAGATATTCGGGATTCTTGAAAAGTACTTCCTTATACTGTGAAACTGTTGCTTTGTCGGGAATAAATTTCAGATTTACATTTTCGGAAATGAAAACTTTCTTTTCGTTTGTCATATTGCCAAGCATTGCACCGTAGTTAGCGGATATTTCATTTGATGTCATGAAAGAGTTTGCTATTGTAAGTACTGTGGGCATTATAAAGAGTATGGCGGAAACGCATATAAAGACTGTAAGAATTATATTGAAAATAAGAGTTTTTCTTCTGTTTTTCATTAACCTTCCACGTCCTTTCCGAAAATATGCTCTGAAATAAGAAGAACTGCAATTATCACAATCATTACAAGTGAGAAGAATACAGCTGCTGCAGATAGTTTCTGATAATTGAGGTCGTTAAACGTATTATTCATGAAATGCTGTAGCATATAGAGTCTGTCAACAGGGTGGTCTCCGATAAGCAGGTATATTTCACGGAAAATCTTGAATGAATTAATCAGTGAAAGAATAAGTACAAAAAGTATTGTGGGAGAGAGATAACGGAGTTTTATGTGAAAGAACTGGTATACCCTGCTTGCTCCCTCAAGTTCCGCAACTTCAATTATGTCTTTGGGAATACCGCCTATTGCCGACATGAAAAGAATCATATTATATCCTATATTCTTCCACAGAAACATAAGTATTATTACAAACATTCCGTGTGAAGATTCAAGCCAGCTTACAGAATTACCGCCGAATTTCTCGATTATCTGGTTTACTGTTCCGTGATTGTGGAAAAGTACCTGCCATACAAGTACGACCGAAGCAGTCGGAACCATAAGAGGACTCAGAAAAAATGTCCTGAAAATACTTTTTCCCATGATGTTTCTTTCAAGTATGACGGCAAGTCCCAAAGGAATCACAACGGCAAGCGGTACGGCAATTACTGAAAAGAAAGCAGTATTTTTTGATGCTGTTATGAAAGCAGTGTTTTTCATAAGAGCCTTGTAATTTTCAAGCTGTACAAATTCCTTTGTTACGGGATTGCTTATAAGAGAATAATATACCACTATCCCGAACGGTATCAGAAAGAACATAAGTACACCTGCAAGGCTCGGAACAATGCAGACATTGCTGAAAAATTTTTCACCCCGTCTTCCACACTGATTTTTTGAATTTTTCTTCATATTTTATCACAACCTTCTGCAAAATATATACTGTCCCTATTATATAACACTGTCCATAATGAAAAGTGACAGTGTATAAGGATATTTTTTTGTTTTTACAAAATAATCCCAACCTTTCGCCTGAAAAAACTTTCATTTATACTTTCATATATAAG
>CAMWGS010000030.1 GCA_947173865.1 uncultured Ruminococcus sp. | reverse complement strand
AAATAAACAAGATAAATATCAACTGCCATAAAACCAGTTCTTCGGGCATTGAAAGAAATCCGAATTTTACATTTTTTCTTTTCAGGTCACCTATAGTATTTTCATCAGGCGGTGAAAGCAAAGTTTTCACAGGCAGTTCGTCAGTTATATCAAGCAACGGATTCAGACAGGAAATACGTCCTCTAAACAATACTCCTCTTAAATATGACTATGTGAATTTTCAGACATCTTCAACAGACAGACAATACATAGTTTCAATGAACATTCCGCTTGACGTTCCCGTTGAAATTACAGACGATTTTGTAATATCTTCAACACTCAAATCAATGAAGTCGGCATTTCTCAAAAAGGGTAAGCATTACACTGAATTTATGGAACTTTCAATGAGAATAATATTTATTTCACTTAGCGAAATGTTTTCCGCAAAACCCGATATTCCGAGTATTCCGAAATATCAGGAACTCAAAGCACTGAGAGATGCAATATTTGAAGAACCGATGAAAGAATGGTCGGCTGATGAAATATGCTATAACATGGCTATAAGCCGTGCTTATTTCCACAGGCTTTATTACACAGCTTTCGGAACGACATACCGTCAGGACGTAATTTACAGCCGTATATTATATGCCTGTGAACTTCTGAAAAATACTGATTTGTCAATCAGTGAAATTGCCGAAAAATGCGGATATGACAGTGATTCATATTTTATGAGACAGTTCCGCCAGCATCAGAACTGTACGCCTTCGGAATACAGAAAAATCATAAAAAACGAAAATTCATAAGAAAACAGGAACAGAATAATTTTTACTGTTCCTGTTTTTATCAGCTGTAATTTTTAGCGTACTTAAAATCAAGCGAGCCTGTAAAAGCGTCATAAAGTATATCTTCATTATCGTCCTGCATAATAAGATAGGAATTTTTATAAAAAAGCGGTATAAATCCGTAACTGTCAAGTATTCCGCTTTCTTCCACACAATAACAGTCAACAAGTTCAGAAATATCAGCACATTTTCTTATTCTGTCCGTAATTTCACTGCCGTCTGCCGAATATTTCAGAAAGTCATTTTTTTCAAATTGTTCAATTACAGAAAGTCCGCTGTCATAGTCCGCATTGAGAGGATAAAGTGCAATAGTATAATCTTTTTCGGCAATACAACGGCTGAATTCCGTAGGAATAACTTCCTCTATACCGATATAAAAACCAAAAAGTTCCTGCCATTTCTGCGAAAGTTTATGAAGGTAACTGCTGTCTATAGTGCCACTGCAAACAAGTATTTTTGCTCCGTCCAGGGATTCTGTCTGTAGTTCAGCCTTACCGACCTCAAAACAACGTTTTGCTTCTTCGATGTTGTAAAATTCAAACTGCTCATCTGCCACGAGTTCCCTGTAGCTTCTTCCAAGAAGTTTCACAGCAGGGGGAATTATTCCGTATGCCTCTTTGATGTCACTGCTGTCTGTATCTTTGATAATTTCCTTTCTGTCAACTGAAAGGGCAAGAGTTTTACGTATATTCTCATTTGAATAGTATACATCGTCAGGATTGAAAATAAGTCCGAGGGTTGTAGCCTCCGAAGAATTTACAATATATTTTTTCAAGTTCAGTCCGCCTGTATTCATTGTAGTAAAGCACTCAATCTGTCCCGCCTTGAACATACTGCGGATATCATCTTCACTTGATTCAATCGTAAAATTCAGGAATGACGGACATATTTCATTTGTTTCACTGCGGTTCACTTCGTTCCGCTTCATGTAAAGAATGTTATTTACTCCGTAAGGGTCATAAAACCACTGTCTTACAAAAAATGCTCCGTTTGACATAACAGAACGGTCATCAAGTCCGTAACGACCTTTGGTTGAATAAAAAAATTCCCTGTTACACGGCACTGCGGCATTTGTTGCAAGCAGACCGAGAAATTCCGCCGACGGATAATCAAGCGAAATATTCAGAGTATAATCATCAACGGCAATTACTCCCGCTGTTTCAGGCAGTGCTTTTCCCGAAATAATGTTACTGCCGTTTCTTATACACGAAAAACTTTCCGCATACGGCGACTGCATTGCAGGGTCAAGAATACGGCGGAAAGCAAAAACATAGTCACTTGCCGTAACGGGAAAATATTCGTCATCGTCAATTATATCGTCGTCATTTTCGTCAAAGAACCAGTAGTTATCCTGTTTAAGATTAAAAGTATATTCAAGTCCGTCGGAAGAAACGGTATAGCTTTCGGCGTTACAGCAAAAAATATTTCCGTTGCTGTCGGTTGACATAAGACCGCTGTAAAGATTTTTTATAATCGTATTTGAAGCCGAATCGGTCGCATACTGAGGGTCAAGACTTTCGGGATTTCCGAGAACAGAAACATCATACATATGCCCCGTACCGTCTCCCCTGTCATTATTTCCACACGATGAAAGAGTTACTGCACATAATACTGTACAGATAAACATTGTCAGTTTTTTCACATTTATCTCCGTTCATATTATCTCAGAAAAGAGCCAAGGAAAAAATTTCCTAAGCTCTTTCTGTTTATCAGTTAACTTTGACGGTAATAATAAATCCGTCCTCATTATTTCCTGAAATCTCGTATTCACTGTTTTTCGGCACTCCGATATCCGTCATATCGTCGTAATCAGACTCAACATAATAAACCTTATAAAGACCTGTTCCCGAAGAAATTTCAAGAGGCTTGTTTGTAGTATATGATTTAAGTTTCTCAATATACTCCTCAAGACAAAGGTTATTCTGTTTCATATATGTGGAATGTGGCACACCTACATAACGATATGTCTGAGTCCTTGCCTTTTCACCTGTAATACTTTCCTTGCCTTCGGGATACCTTAAAACAAAGCCGTAATCTGAAGCGTGTTCGTCTATCCACGAATAAACTCCTGTCGGTGAATAATATCCCGAACTTGAGCCGTCCTGCGGGAAAACACCCATATCAAAACTTCTGCCTGTATGATAATCCGAAAAACCGCCTACAGTGTAAGAAGTACCATAGTTATATTTCTGATTCTGTTCTTCTGCCGAACGATAACCGCCGATAATAAATATATCGGTGTTGTACTGAGTTTCTGCAAAGTCCTGCATAAGCTGGTTAAGATGTTCAACAACCTCAGCGTCAAGACTTATAACCAAATCACTTACGCCGTAATATTCTGTACTTATATGGTCATAAAGCGTTACAAGTTCAGTATCGTCCGTCGGGAACTGATATATATGATTTGCATTTACCATTACAAGATTACCGCTGTATGCTTCTGCACTGTTTACAGGAACAGTTGTATAACCTTCGGGCAGTTGTTCTTTAACACGTTTGGCAGTAGTGGTGGTGGTAGTTGAAGTTGTTGTTTCCGTCGTAGTTGATGATGTTGTTGTAGTTGTCGTTAAAGCGGAAGTAATTCCGCCTGTAGTTGTCAAAGAATCCGATGTTATTTCCGTACTGATTTCCGACAGACTTGTTGTTGTCTCATTTTCTTCCGTCTGTTCGGACATATCCGTTGTAATGTTCTTATCCGGATTTTTCGGAACAGAATTATCATCTTTTCCCAACATTCCCTTTACACATGAAGTTACAACCACACTCATAACAACAAGTGCAAGCAGAACCGCAAAAATACGGTCATAACGAACTCTGTATTTTCTTTTTTTTCGTCGCTGACTTCCTTTGTTCATAAAAATTTATCGCTCCTTTTTTCTGTAATTACTCTAAATTATATCACAATTTTCTGGAGCTGTAAAGAACTTTCTGCGATTTTTCATCTTTCTGACAAAAAAACAGACCTGTTGTAAAAAACAGGTCTGTTTCAGGTTTTTTATTTTAATTTAACTGCTTCTTTTGTCTTGTTTACGATATTTTCAGCAGACAAGCCAAATTCTTTGAGCAGGTCAACGGCAGGTCCTGAATGTCCGAATTCATCGTTTACACCAATCTTTACAACAGGTACGGGACAACATTCTGTTACTGCTTCCGCAACTGCCGAACCAAGTCCGCCGATAACACTGTGTTCCTCAGCCGTAACAATGACACCGGTTTCCTTTGCACACTTACAGATAAGTTCCTTGTCAAGTGGCTTTATTGTGTGAATATTAACAACCCTTGCGGAAATACCCTCTGTTTCAAGAACCTTTGCGGCTTCAATTGCTTCGTTTACCATAAGACCTGTAGCAACAATAGTCACGTCATTGCCGTCTTTCATGACAACGCCCTTGCCAAGTTCAAACTTATATGTTTCCTTATCGTTGATTATCGGAACTGCAAGTCTGCCGAAGCGCATATAAACAGGACCATTGAAATCAAGTGCAACCTTTACAGCGGCTCTTGCTTCAACGTCATCACAGGGATTTATAATTGTCATACCAGGGATAGTTCTCATCAGTGCAATATCTTCGTTGCACTGGTGTGTTGCACCGTCCTCACCTACTGAAATACCTGCATGAGTTGCACCTATTTTTACATTGAGGTGCGGATAACCGATAGAGTTTCTTACAATCTCAAAAGCACGTCCTGCCGCAAACATTGCAAAAGTACTTGCAAACGGAATTTTTCCGCAGGCAGCAAGTCCTGCCGCAACGCCCATCATATTTGCTTCTGCAATACCGCAGTCAAAAAATCTTTCAGGATATGCTTTCTTGAAAATACCTGTTTTGGTAGCTGCTGCAAGGTCTGCATCGAGAACTACCAAGTCTTTATATTCTTCTGCCAAGTCTCTGAGAGTTTCGCCGTAGCTTTCTCTGGTAGCCTTTTTAATTACATCTGCCATATTATCAGTCCTCCAATTCCTTTAACTGTGCGTTGAGTTCAGACATAGCTTGTTCATACTGTTCCTTGTTGGGAGCTGTACCGTGCCAGCCTACCTGATTTTCCATAAACGAAACGCCCTTACCCTTTACCGATTTCTGAATAATAACAACAGGCTTTTCAGTTACTGTATCAGCCTCTGTGAACGCACGGTCAATGTCGTCAAAATCGTGTCCGTCAATAGTGATTACGTGCCAGCCGAAAGCGGAAAACTTATCTGTAATCGGTTCAGGAGAACAAACCTCGGTTATAGGACCGTCAATCTGCAAACCGTTATTGTCAACAACAGCAACAAGATTTCCGAGTTTATAGTGAGATGCAAACATTGCTGCCTCCCACACCTGACCTTCTTCAATTTCACCGTCTCCGAGAATTGTATAGACTTTATATGACTTGTTGTCAAGCTTTCCTGCGAGAGCCATACCACAAGCTGCGGAAATTCCCTGACCGAGCGAACCGCTTGACATATCAACACCTGTTATATGAATACAGGGGTGTCCCTGTAACATTGCACCGATATGACGGAGTGATTTAAGTTCTTCTTCGGAGAAATAACCTTTCTGTGCAAGAACGGAATAAAGTGCGGGAGCGGTATGACCCTTTGAAAGCACAAGTCTGTCCCTGTCGGGATTTTCGTGGTCATTCGGGTCAACATTCATTTTGTTGTAATAGAGATAAGTGAGTGTATCGCTGATAGAAAGCGAACCGCCGGGGTGTCCCGATTTAGCGTTATAAGTACCCTCAATAACGCCCATTCTTACTTTGCAGGCTTTTTTCTGCAAATCCTTTTTGATAGATACGTCCATAGTAACCTCCATGCGTTATTTATTTTAACGGCATTGCCGTATTCAGCATTTACATTTTTCAATTATATATTCAATAAGTTCGGCAACCGCACCATTGTCGCAGGTTTCCGAAAGCACAATATCGGAAATTTTTTTCACCGACTCCTCTGCATTTGCGGGACAAGCTCCGAAATCGGCAGACTGAATCATTTCAATATCGTTATCGAAATCGCCTATTGCAACAAACGTAAAATTACTCATACCGTCAAGCTTTCTGTACTCGTCAAGTGCAGAACCTTTGCTTATATTATGCGGAAGCATCTCAATAAAAATTCCTGAAGATTTCACAAAGTCAACCGTACTGTATTTTTTTTCTGATATGATTTTTTCCATTCTCGGAATATCTTCGGGCGACATAGCAAACAGAACTTTCAGCCATTCACCGTCGACAATTTCAGAAAGTTCGGTATATTCGGGAGATATTCCGCACAGAACAGTATGAACTTTCTGATAGTAAGTATTCCTGAAAACATAAGTCTTATCAATTTTGAGAACTTCACCGCCTGCTTCCTGCATAGCGTCTGAAAGTTCTTCTGTTATTGCTCTCGCATCATCGGGCAGATATTCGGTATACATAATTTTTTCCGAATTGTAGTCATAAATCACTCCGCCGTTATAAAGAACAACGGGCATATTAAGTTCAAGCAAAGGGCGGTACTGTTCAAATGCCTCCATAGTCCGACCTGTAGAAACCGTGAATTTTCCGCCGAGTGATATGAATTTTTCGATAGCAAGACGGTCTTTATCAGTTATTTTTTTATCGGAATTAAGAAGTGTGCCGTCCATATCGCTCATAATAATAACTTTTGATATATCTTCAAACAAAATTTTCACCTCATTTTCAAGTCTTTTCAATTTTGTTCAGTACTTTTCGGAAATAATCAGGCAGTTCACTTGTAAACTCCATATATTTCTCGGTAGTCGGGTGAATAAAGCCTATTTTTCGGGCGTGCAGACACTGCCCGTCAATATCCCTGTAAGGTTTTCCGTAAACGTCGTCACCAAGTACAGCGTGTCCGATATAGGAAAGATGCACACGTATCTGATGAGTACGACCAGTTTCAAGCCTTAAACGTACATATGCAAAACCGCCGTACTGTTTTATAACAGAATAATGCGTAACGGCATTACGTGAATTTTCAGTTGTCACGCACATTTTTTTGCGGTCTGTCTTATGCCGTCCTATAGGTGCGTCAATTGTTCCCTCAGATTCTTTGAAATAACCCGTTGCAACCGCTTCATATTCACGTGTGAAACTGTGTTCCTTAATCTGCTGTGCAAGATGCAGGTGTGATTTGTCATTTTTCGCAACAATAAGCAGTCCGCTTGTGTTCTTGTCTATCCTGTGTACTATTCCAGGGCGGATTACACCGTTTATTCCCGAAAGACTTTCTCCGCAGTGATACAGCAGAGCGTTTACAAGCGTACCGTTATAATTTGCGTGGGCAGGGTGTACAACCATGCCCTTCGGCTTATTCACAACAAGCAAGTCGTCATCTTCATAAACTATATCAAGCGGAATATTTTCAGGGACAGCGTCCATGCACTGCGGTTCTGGAATTTCAACGGAAATATCGTCGTTTGATTTTATCTTATAATTTTTGTTTATGTCTTTTCCGTTTACAAGAATATTTCCCTTTTCAAGAAGTCCCTGCACTGCCGAACGTGTAAGACCGTCAATATTTTCAGAAATATATTTGTCAATTCTTCCGCCCGAACTTTCCTCACCGACAGAAAGACGAATTATCTCAGGCATTTTTTTCTGCCTCCCGTTTAGCCTTTTCAGTTTTAGGATAAATAAATATCACATAAATCAACAACAGTACTTCTGCTACAGTTACACATATATCAGCAACGTTGAAAATCGCAAACCTGAAAAGCTTTATTTCAAACATATCAACCACATAACCGAAACGTATACGGTCAATAAGATTTCCGATACCTCCCGCAATAAAAAGACCCATTGCAATGTCAATAAGTTTTGACCGCTTCATCATTACAAACATCGCAACAATTCCCACAACAAGCACAAGCGAGGTAAATCCGACAAGAAACCACCTCTGTCCTGCCATACTGCCGAAAATTGCACCATCGTTTTCAAGATATGTCAGGTCAATAATTTTAAAATCACCGAAATGAATGAAGTCCATGCTTCCCACAGGCTGAAGCACGTCAACTGCCCAGTTTTTCACAAGCTGGTCGACAACAACCAGTAAGCCAATCATTATAACAAGAAAAACAGCCATTAATTTTCCTTTCAATAAATACTGCCTGCCGACGTTCAGACAGCAGGCAATATAATACAAAAATTATACTTCAACAGCAGTAACACATCTCTGACAAAGTGTCGGGTGTTCGTGGTTTGTACCCACGTACTTTGAATAACACCAGCAACGTTCACATTTGTCACCGTCTGCCTTTACAACTTCAAAACTTGTTTCGCTGTCGGATTTTTCAACAGTAACGTCCGAAACAATAAGAATTTTTGCAAGCTGTTCAGCAAGTGCATTATATTTTTCATAATCCTCAGCGGACGCATGAATAACAATTCCTGCTTCAAGTGACTTACCGATTGTCTTGGCATTTCTTGCTTCTTCAAGAGCTTTGTTCACTGCCTCACGTGTTGAATAGATAAAGTTCCATTTTTCAACAAATTCCGCACTGAATTCAATTCCTGACTTTTCGGGCATCTGATTGAGGAATACACTCTGTGTATCGTCGTTTGCAGAATGTGGCATGAATCCCCAGATTTCCTCAGCAGTAAATGAGATAATAGGTGCGGCAAGTCTTGCAACAGCACTGAGAATCTTATACATAGTAGTCTGAGCGGCACGACGAAGCTCGGAATCTTCCTTTTCACAATAAAGTCTGTCCTTGATGATGTCAAGATAGAAATTGGACATATCAATTACACAGAAATTGTGAATTGCGTGGAATGCAATATGGAAATCGAAAGCATTATAACCCTCATTTACCTTGTCAATAAGTGCGTCAAGACGCATCATAGCCCACTTGTCAAGCTCGGTAAGCTTATCATCGGAAACACTGTCGGTATCGGGATTAAAGCCCTTGCCGTTGCCGAGATTTCCGAGAATGAATCTTGCTGTATTTCTGATTTTCTTGTAAGCGTCTGAAAGCTGACTGAGAATCGGCTTTGAAATTCTTATATCTGAATGATAGTCAGAAGATGCAACCCACAGACGAAGAATATCTGCACCATACTGGTCAGTGATTTCACTCGGGTCAATACCGTTTCCGAGAGACTTGTGCATGGTCTTACCCTGTCCGTCAACTACCCAGCCGTGAGTACATACAGCCTTATAAGGAGCAGAACCCTTGTAAACTACAGAAGTAAGAAGTGACGACTGGAACCAGCCTCTATACTGGTCAGCACCCTCAAGATAGAGGTCAGCAGGCCATGTAAGACCCTTATGCTGTTCCATTACGGCAGAATGAGAAACACCACTATCAAACCATACGTCCATAATGTCATATTCCTTTGTGAACTCACCGCAACCGCAGTCACACTTTACACTTTCGGGAATAAATTCCTTAACGTCCTTAGTCCACCATGCGTCAGAACCTTCCGCACGGAAAAGGTCAGCAATTGCCTTTATAGTATCGTCATTTACAATCGGCTTTCCGCAGTTCTTACAGTAGATAATCGGAATCGGTACGCCCCATGTTCTCTGACGTGAAATGCACCAGTCACTTCTGTCACGAACCATGCCTTTTATTCTGTCCTCGCCCCACTCGGGAATCCACTGAACAGACTCAATAGCTTTTATAGCCTTGTCCTTGAAACCGTTGACGGAACAGAACCACTGTTCAGTAGCACGGTAGATAATAGGACTGTTACATCTCCAGCAGTGCGGATACTGATGGACGATTTTCTGAATAGCAAGAAGTGCGTTAAGTTCTTCAAGCTTCTTTGCAATAGCCTTGTTTGCTGTATCTGTGTCCATACCCTCAAACTCACCTGCTTCGGCTGTCTGTCTGCCCTTTGAGTCAACACATACGATAATTCCGATATCGTCGTACTTCTTGCATACTTCAAAGTCCTCAACACCATAACCTGGAGCAGTATGAACACAACCGGTACCGCTTTCAAGTGTTACATGGTCACCGACAATAACGGGTGAAAATCTGTCATAAAGAGGGTGCTTTGTCTTCATGCCTTCAAGTTCCGCACCTGTGAAAATACCGTCTGTTGTATACTCTGTAATACCTGCTGTTTCCATAGTTGTCCTGACGAGTTCTTCAGCCATTACATAATGTTCTTCACCGACTTTTACAAGTGTATAATTATACTCAGGTCCAAGACAGATAGCAAGATTGCCAGGGATAGTCCATGTAGTAGTAGTCCAGATAACGAAATAAATCTTTGAAAGGTCAAGACCCATTCCCTTGAAAATGCCCTTGTCGTCTGTAACATTGAACTTTACATAGATAGAGTGACACGGGTCGTTTGAATACTCAATTTCAGCTTCTGCAAGGGCTGTGTTACAGTCGGGACACCAGTAAACAGGCTTAAGTCCCTTGTACATATAGCCTCTCTTTGCCATCTCGCCGAAAACTTCAATCTGACGTGCTTCAAACTCAGGTTTAAGAGTGAGATACGGGTCGTCATAGTCTCCGAGAGTACCGAGACGCTTGAACTGCTTCATCTGGTTGTTGACGTGCTTCATAGCAAAGTCATGACAGTGTTTTCTGAGTTCAACAGGCGGAATTGCACCGTTTTCAACACCGATTGCCTTCATTGCCTTGAGTTCAATCGGCAGACCGTGAGTGTCCCAGCCTGGAACGTAAGGAGCACAGAAACCGCTCATATTCTTATATTTTGCTATAAAATCCTTGAGAGTTTTATTGAGAGCCGTACCCAGATGAATCTCACCGTTTGCATACGGAGGACCATCGTGCAGAATATAGGAGGGTTTTCCCTGATTCTTTTCAATCATCTTATAGTAAAGTCTTTCACTTTCCCACTTTTCAAGGGTAGCAGGTTCTCTTTTCGGCAGATTTCCACGCATGGGAAAATCTGTTTTAGGTAAATTAAGGGTAGTATTGTAATCTACTGACATTTTTCCATGATTTTTCACAATTCTGTGAAAAATCCTCCTTTCATCATATTTTCCATAAGGGAATTATATATTATTATTCAGTCTGTTCCGAAATTATAGCAGCGGCAATCTGTTCGGCGGTCTGTGGCTGAACCTGTCCTGTAGCTTCTTCATAGGTTTCGGGCATGGTTGAAATAAGTTCAAGATGTTCCTTATAGACATCAAACAGACTTTTCTTAAAGTCTGCAACCTGTTGTTGTGCTTCAATTAGAGCTTCCTTTTCCTTTGCTATTTCCTCACGGTTCTTTTCCATAGCTATAGCGTGCTGACGGACTGCCTCATCTTCAAGTGCATCTGCCTTTGCCTGTGCCTCTGCTATAATCTGTTCAGCCTTGTCGTGAGCTTCGTTTATAACCTGATGACCCTGTTTCTGAGCACCAAGGAGAGCGTCCTTGAGAGCGTCCTCGTCCCTCATGTACTCACGGACTTTATCGGCAAGAACCTGAATTTTATTATTTGCTTCATTGCGTTCACGTTCCATTTCGTCAAGCTCTGCTTCAAGCTGTGCAAAGAATTCATCAATTTCTTCCTGTTTATAGCCAAAGGCAGCTTTTTCAAATCTTTTGTTTCTAACGTCCTTTGAAGTAATCATATTTATTTCACCTCTAAACAAATTTTTTCAAACTGATATGTATACGGTCTTTCTTTGTCGGACTGCCTATATCCGAAAGAATAAATCTTCCGCAGCCCCTTATGGAAAGTATGTCCCCCTTATGAAGTTCTGCCGAAACGGATTCCGCCGTAAAATGATTGACGTCAACTTTTTCCGAACGGATAAGTTTTGCGGCATTTTCACGGCTGAGCTTAGCAGCAAGACTTACAATGCAGTCAAGCCGCAGTGAAGCAACAGTTCCGCTTATATTGACAAATTCATGTTTTACTTCCATTTCAAAAGGTCTGTCGTCAAAACACTTTACACCTGTTTTTCCGATTTTTGAAACAGTGGCAGAAATAAGCCTTGCGGCAACGTCTGTCATAAAAACCTGTGCAATGCCTTCACCCGTGATGATATCGCCTATCACCTCACGCTTCAGACGCATTCCCATGAAAGTTCCAAGAAAATCCCTGTGACTCAGTTTATCCTCTTTTCTGTATGTAAAAGTAAGACACTTAAACGGAAAATCTTCAATAATATAATCTGCGTAATAATCAGGATAAACCGCAAGCATTTTACGTCCTGCGTCCTCATGTCCGCCCCAGAGAGTATACATAAATCCGCCTGTATTCCGTGAACACCACAGTTCCGCTTCCGCACACTGTCTTTCGTCAAGAAAAGAGGAAAAACAACCTGTTCCGCTTCTTTCGCAACGGCTCACAATATCGCTGAGTCTTGCATAAAAAAACTTATCAGATGATGCGTCCATCAGATAAATACACCGTTGTTTTCAAGTTCTCCTACAAGGTCCTCACCTATAAATCCTACGTTATAGGGAGTTATAATATAGGTAAGATTTGCAACAGGCTTGAGGCTTCCGCCGTTTGCATATGCAACACCAACAAGGAAGTCGATTATTCTTCTCTTGTTTTCAGGAGAAGCTGTTTCAAGATTAAGGACTACTGTTTTCTTTGCAATAAGATGGTCTGCAATCTGCTTTGCGTCTGTAAACGCTGAGGGTTTTACAAGTACCACCTGAAGCTGTGCTGTTGTCTGAATGTTAACCACCTTATTTCTGCGTCCGGTTCCTCCGCTCATTCTTTCACTGTTGTTACTGCTGCTTTCATGAACAGGGGGCGGAGGGGGTGCTTCTTCAGCTTCGACACGCTGTGAGGAAGGCTCAACAGTCGGCTTGCGTACGGGTGCAGGCATTTCAACCTGCTCGTCGTCATCATCTTCTTCGGCTGCAAAGAAAAAATCCTTGATATTGTCAATTATTTTCATATTAATACTCCTTCTCCGCATTTCATTTTATCTGTTCTACACACGGAATAAATGCGGAGTATTCCGTGAACGGACATTATCCTGAAAGAATATGGGACAAATAACAGTGAAAGTTCTTTGATTTTATTTTTTGCCGTAGTCCCTTGCTCCAAAAAGTCCTGTTCCTATTCTTACAAGAGTAGAACCGAATTTAACCGATTCGGTATAATCGTGGGTCATTCCCATTGAAAGTATGTCCATTGAAACTATGTCCTTTTTATCAGAAGCAGTTTTATTGAAAAGTTCCTGCATTCTTCCTAAAAAAATATCACTTTCAGACGGTGGTGGAATTGTCATAAGACCTCTTATGCGTATTCCCTCAAGCTGAGTAAGCTGTTCAATAAGTTCATTCAGTGCGGACGGGGAAACACCGCCTTTTGAATCCTCACCGCCGATATTTACTTCACAAAGAATGTCCATTACCTTGTTGTTCTTAACGGCAAGACGGCTTATTGTTTCACCGAGTCTGAGACTGTCAACAGACTGAATCATACTTACTGAATCTATTATATACTTGACCTTGTTCGTTTGCAGACTTCCTATAAACTGAACTTCCGCCGATTTTTCATATGTATCTTTTTTTGAAAGATACTCCTGAACACGATTTTCACCGAGAAGGTCAAGCCCGAGCGAAACAGCGTGGTTGACTGCTTCGGGAGCTACGGTCTTTGTAACAGCCATAATACGTACCGTATCTTCTGGAGAGCGGTACTTTGAAAAAGCCTCACCTGTGCGTTCACGTATAATGCGGAGGTTTTCGTCGATATAACTGAAATTATTCTCCACTTTATTCAACACCTTCAATCATAATATCATCATAAAGTGAGAGATAGCTGCTGTCGTTCTCGTGAACTGCGGAAAGAACGTAATCGCTTCCCTCATATATAACAT
>CAMWGS010000029.1 GCA_947173865.1 uncultured Ruminococcus sp. | reverse complement strand
AACTGCACATCTTATTATTGAAAAAGCGGGTAGTTTCAGTAATATATTTGATTGGAGCATTGAAGAACTTTGCAGTATTAAAGGCATAAATCATTCGGCGGCATCTTTGGTGAAGTTTATTACATACCTTTCAGATAAGTATGCGGACTTTCCGAGTCAGACGGTATTGTTTGAATCGTTTAAAGACATAGGGGACTATTTTCTTGATTTTTTCGTTTCATATAATTCGGATACCTGTCTTATTATAAATATAACCCAGAATCTTGAACTTTTAAATACAATTTGTTTTTCCATTAATGAAATACATTCAAAGATTTCAAAGGAAATTGCAGCTGAGATACTGAAAAGAAATCCGAGTAATATTGTAATCGGTATATATTACCCGTTACCATTTGCTATGCCTACTCAGAAAGATTATTACTTATGTAAAAAACTTTCTGATATTCTTAAATCACTTGAAATTCCTTTTTATGATATGATAATATGCAGTAAGACAAGAACTTTTTCTATGAGACAAAAAGGTACATTTAGTTTTTGAAAGGGAATTATATGAGTAAAGAATATGAATCCAAATTATTAAAGAAGGAACTTATACAAAAATATGTTGATTATGGTTTGGAGTCATTTTCAGAACTTGAAATTCTCAAACTGATGCTATCTTTTTCTGGAAATAAGAATGTTAGTGAAATTGCCGTGAAACTTCTTGGCTGTTACGGAAGTATAAGTAATATTTTTGGCATGGATACAAAAAACATATTGAAAGACAAGAATATCAACAGACAGAGTGCGGTATTATTAAGAATGATTACTGTTATTAGCCGACTTTACAAGATAGACAGGGAAAATATTCAGAATATCGGTAGTACGGAATTGGCAGAGGCTTTTCTTAAAAACTATTATATAGGTGTGTCGGAAGAAAAAATTGCTGTTATTGCACTTGATAATGACTTTTCAATAATAGCATATAATTTTCTTGCATCAGGTACAAATATGAGTGTAAATGTATCATGCCATGATATTTCAAAGTTCGCACTCAGTCATGATGCAGTTATAATTATAATATCTCATAATCACCCTTTCGGCAGTTCCGAACCGTCTGAAAACGATATATCTGTAACAAGACAGATTATAAAGGCACTCGGAAATATAAATATTACTATTATTGACCATATTATTATCGGACAGTATGAAAGTTTTGCAATGAGGGAAAATTTTTCAGATACTTTATTTGACAAAGTTGAAGATTATGGATATAAATATAAGAATATCAGAAAGTAAAATATAAATTGTTATGTGCAGAAAAATCAGTGTTAATTACTTACATGAATATTAAACTATAGGTGAACATGGTGACGAAACTAAATAACTATAATAAAAAACGTAAACCACAAAATTACTGGATTAGGGACGAAATTGAGAACATTATAAAAGAGAATAATATTGACCGTTCAAAGTTTCATGAAGTATCGAAGTATTCATATGAAAAGATTCTGCATAAGTTTTATTATACATTTTTTGAGTACGAAAAAAATACAGGATATACAGAACCTCAAAAAATTGAATTGTCGTATGCATGGCTGAATTTCCGTAAAGAACTGGAAATATCCGAAACTATACAGGTACGTTATGATAACATTAATATTGATGTGATAAAAAGTCTTGTTCCTGATTATTCAGACGAAAAAATCTGTTTTGTTATTGTTGCTGAGGGTTGGGTGTACGAGGGAGAAATTTCTGAAATCCTGAAAATTTTTCCATGTGAAATAGGAATAATAACAGATTGCTATATTATATCAAAAAAATTCGACTGGGTTGTTGTAAACTGCGAGGACGGCGAGTGCGTTTATCGTGTGGAATTAATCAGAAAAAATAAATTCTGACTAATTTAATAAGTATATAAAAGGCATTTCCTGCTGAAAAAAGAAAATGCCTTTTTGTATTAATTTTTATCTTTCTGTTTGAATACTGCCGACGCTGAAAGTCCTGCAAGCAGTGCTACGGTTATACCTGCGGCGGCTGAAGTCATACCGCCTGTGAATATACCTAAGAATCCGTCCCGTGAAACAGCCTTGCGGACTCCTTCAGCAAGAAGATGACCGAATCCAGTAAGAGGAACGGAAGCACCTGCTCCTGCAAAGTCAACAAGTGGTTTGTATATTCCGAGTGCGGATAATATAACTCCTGCAACTACGAAACTGGTCAGTATTCGTGCAGGGGTTAATTTTGTATAGTCAATGAGAAGTTGTCCGACAGCACATATTGCACCGCCCACTATAAAAGCTTTTATAAAATCCAAGAGTATCATATTTTTCAGTCCTTTCTCAGATGTACGAGGTGTGCAATTGACGGTATTGATTCGCCCTGCTGTAATGACATCGGGGACATTAATGCACCTGTGGCGGTAAAGAGAATATTTCTGGCTTCTCCTCTTTCAAGCATGGGAAGAAAATAACTGCACAGCACGCTTGCACTGCAACCACAGCCCGAACCTCCGCAGTGTGTGTCCTGATTTTCGTTGTCAAAAATCATACAGCCACAGTCACGGTGCTGTACTGAAATATCAATTTCCTGTTTCTGCAAAAATTCTATAATCAATTTACTGCCGACAACTCCCAAATCTCCCGTAACTATAAAGTCATAATCCGCAGGAACTGTATTTGTGGCGGTAAGATAACGCCTTATTGTTTCGGCGGCGGCAGGAGCCATTGCACTGCCCATATTGTTTATGTCATTTATACCCATGTCGGTTATTTTTCCGATACATCCACCGACAATCTTAATCATTCCTGTATTCTGTGAAAGTATTACCGCTCCCGAAGCTGTACACGTCCATTGGGCAGTCGGGGTACGTTGTCCGCCGTATGAAAGAGGAAAACGGAATTGTCTTTCAGCCGTTGAAAAGTGCGACGATGTAACCGCTACCGCACGTTTTGCAACATTGTTTTCAGTAAGAAGCGAGGATATAAGCAGACCTTCCGCCATAGTGGAACAAGCTCCGTAAATGCCAAGAAACGGAATTTCAAGTTCACGAAGTCCGTAAGTTGAGCCGATACACTGATTAATCAGGTCGCCCGAACATATAACATCAATATCTTCTTTTGTTATTCCTGCTTTCTGTACGGCAAGGCTTACCGCTTCAAGCTGGAATCTGCTTTCTGCTTTTTCCCATGAATCCTTGCCAAAATGACTGTCTTCGACTACCTTGTCAAAATATGTTCCGAGAGGACCTTTTCCCTCTTTTGAACCTGCAACACCTGCAAAACTTTCAATTTTCACCGAATTTGCAAGTCTGAAAACGCCTTGTGAAATATATTCAGCCATTGTAAAACCTCCGTAATAATATACGGATATTATTTCACAATGGCTTTATAATATACATATGATTTTTTACTGGAATATTCCGCTTATTACAGGTATTGCCGCACTGAATCCGAGTGCTATCAACAACTGTTGGGAAGTAAGCGTAACTGTTTCAAAAACGGTCTGTAACTGCGGAACGGCAACCGCTGCCGCCAATGCTCCGAATGATACAAGTACAGCAAGTACGAGTTTTATATTATTGAAAAGGTTTATTTTGAAAATGGACTTTGTTTCTGATTTACATTCAAATACGTGTATAAGCTGTGACATTACGAGAGTAATAAGAGCGGCTGTGCGTCCTGCTTCAAGACTTCCGCCTGTACGCATTGTAACTGCAAAAGATGCAAGTGTTGAAAGACCTATAAATACTCCTCTGAAAATTATTTTTGTCATAAGACCGTCTGAAAAAAATCCTTCAGTTGACTTTCTTGGCGGTTTTGTCATGATGTCGTTTTCAGGCGGTTCAAGTCCGAGAGCTATGGCAGGAAGTCCGTCTGTAACGAGGTTTACAAGAAGTATCTGAACAGGTAAAAGTACAATGGGCATACCCATTAATATTCCCACGAACATAGTCAATACTTCTCCGATATTGCAGGATAATAAATA
Organism: uncultured Ruminococcus sp.; assembly: GCA_947173865.1. GTDB lineage: Bacteria > Bacillota > Clostridia > Oscillospirales > Ruminococcaceae > Ruminococcus. Next base: position 9,700 of record CAMWGS010000029.1, on the reverse strand, counting down.
TCTTACGAATTTTCTGATATTTGAATATACACACCGCCCCTGCTCAACTGCATTTACAAGTGTTGCAAGATTATCATCAAGAAGTATAACGTCTGCCGCCTGTTTTGTAACGTCAGTACCTGTAACGCCCATTGCAACACCTACGTCCGCTTCTTTTATGGCAGGAGCGTCATTTACACCGTCGCCCGTCATTGTGACTATTTCTCCACGACGTTTGAAACTGCGGACTATACGTAATTTGTGTATCGGTTCGACTCTTGCAAAAACGGTATATTTATGTATTATTCGGTCAAGTTCATCGTCACTTATCTTGTCGAGTTCAGCACCGGTCATGGCTTTACCGCCTTTAAGCATTCCTGCTTTCTTTGCAACCGCAACGGCTGTATTTATGTGGTCTCCAGTTATCATAACCGTTTTGACTGATGCGTTTGAACACTTTCTTATAGCTGTCTTTGCTTCTTCACGTGGAGGGTCAATCATTCCCGAAAGTCCGAGAAATACAAGATTACTGTGATTCGGGTCAAGCGTATCGGAAACGCAGAAAGCAAGTGCAAGAACTCTGAGAGCCTTGTCGGACATTTCAATGACTTTCCGTGAGATTTCATTCCGTATTTTCGGGGTTATGGTTTTGAGTTCACCGTTTTCGTCCATATACTGAGTGCATCTCGGTGAAATAACTTCTTCCGCACCTTTGAAGTATATTCTTTTTTCCGAAGAACCTGCACAGTGTACCGCCATGAATCTTGTTTCACTGTCAAAGGGGTATTCGTCAAGTTTGCGGAAACTTGTTTCAAGGGACGATTTTGTAATACCTGCTTTGGCAGCGGCAATCAAAAGAGCGATTTCGGTCGGGTCACCTGTTACCTGCCATTCACCTTTACCTGTAAGATTTCCTCTGTTACGGTTTTTTGGCTGTTTGGAAGTGGTAATTGTTGCGGTCGAACATATAACACCACACCTCAGAGCCTCAATAAGTGATTTTTCGTTACTGGGATTTACCGAAATGTTTTCCTTGCCTTTTGTAAGTCCCCCGTTTATTCGGTAACCCATTCCGCTGAAATAGTAACTTTCGTCTACTGTGCTTAATTCTGTTACGGTCATTTTGTTTTCTGTTATTGTTCCCGTTTTATCGGAACATATTACAGACGCACAACCTAAAGTCTCAACACTGTGGAGTTTGTTCACAAGTGCTTTCTGTTTAAGCATACGGTTTACTGCAAGTGCGAGAGCAATTGTTACCGTGGCGGGAAGTCCTTCGGGTATTGCGGCAATTGCTATTGTTATACCCGTCATGAGCATTTCAAAAACGTCCTCACCTCTTAGTACTCCTGCTATAAAAACCGCCACGCATACCACAAGGCATATAATGGCAACAACTTTTCCGAGTTCCGCAAGACGTTTCTGCAAAGGTGTCATTTCCTTGTCAATATCCGTGAGCATTTCCGATATTCTGCCCATCTGTGTACGCTTGCCCGTTGCAATTACTTTTGCACGGCATACGCCTTTCGTGGCGGAAGTTCCGCAGTATACAATATTTTCCTTGTTAAGAGAATTATCCGTATCATTTGTAAGACCTGCAATTTTTGCAACTGCTTCCGATTCACCTGTAAGCATTGCCTCATCTGCAAAGAATCCGAATGATTTCAGTACAACGCAGTCGGCAGGAATACGGTCACCTGCTTCAAGTTCTATAACATCGTCTGTAACAAGTTTTGAGGCATCAATTTCTTTCAGAACTCCGTCACGGTAACACTTGGCTGTCGGTGCGGTCATTGATTTGAGGGCTTCGAGTGTATGTTCTGTTCTGTACTCCTGAATAAATCCGAGTATGGCATTTAAAAGAACTATAAGTATTATTGTTACAGCGTCCGAAATTTCACCGAGCAGAACCGAAATAACCGTTGCCCCGAGCAGAATCATAACCATTACGTCCTTGAACTGTCTGAAAAATATTACGGCAGGACCGACTTTCCTTCCGCTTTCAAGGATATTTTCTCCCTCGTCTTTCAGCCTTGCCGTCGCTTCTTTTTCTGTAAGACCCATATTACCACCCTTTCAGATGTTTATTTTGTCATTACAGAATATGAGGATTTTGGGACAAATATGACAATATTTATATTTTATGTTCGTCACACAACAATCACAATTGCATCATCGTATTTACATAATTATCATGTATACTTTTAAAACTGTAAAAAAGGTAATAATATGTCTAAAAAGGGAGTTTATATGAAAAATTTTAAAATCATCAGATTAATGGCACTTTCTGCTGGTCTTGTATCATGTGCGGTGACTTTTTCAGGATGTGGTGCAGAAAAGATAAATCTCAACGATTATCTTGAGGTGAATTATGAGGGCTATGATACTATAGGCGTTGCTTCGGTTCATTTTGATTTTGAAAAGATGATTAAGGATAATCCGAAAGCTTTTGGTATCGACGCTACCCCTACAGATAAAAAAATCATGAAAATTGAAAATGATTTTGACGGCGTTATTGACGGCACTCTAAGTGAAGATACAGAACTTTCAAACGGCGACAGTATCTCATATAAATGGGACGTTTCAATGACAGATAAGCTCAGTGAAAAATATAAAGTTGAGTTTGTTTATGAAGATGCAGATTTTAAAGTGGATTCACTTGAAAAGGCAGAGGAATTTGACCCGTTTGAAAATATAAACGTTACATTCAGCGGAATTGCCCCGAACGGTTCAGTAAGTATCACGGGTAGTATTGACGCAGTACCGTCTTTGTACTTTGAATCTGATAAAACCTCAGGACTCAAAAACGGTGATGTTGTGAAAGTTACACTGGACTGTTATGGTGACGACGTTGAAAGCTACTGTATACAATACGGAAAGATTCCTACAGTGCTTGAAAAGGAATTTACAGTTGAAGGACTTTCAGCATATGTTTCAGCAATTGATGAAATTCCGGAAGATATGCAGGAAAAAATGAAAAATCAGGCAATGGACGGATTTACAGCAAATGCAGCTACTTGGGTAGAGGGCAATTCAATGGAAAGTGCTGAATTTATCGGATATTATTTCCTTACTCCAAAAGAAAGTTTTTATGCATCGTCAAATAATGAACTTTATTGCGTTTATAAAATAACTGCTAATGTTAAAGGATATACAGAGGAAAACACCGAAGAAGAACAGACAGGTCAGGAAGTCTATTATACATATTATCGTTACTCTGATATTATGGTATTGGAAGACGGTACGTGTTCAGTTGACCTCAGCAACGGATATATGACAAATAATCGTCTTAACAGTAAATTCGGCTCAAAAGGATGGGGTATAAGTTATTATTACTTCTATGGTTACAGTGATTTGGACAGTATGTTCAATGAATGTGTAACAAAGAAAATCTCTGACTGTAATTATGAATCTACTGTGCAGTAAATATAAAAAGTCCCTTTCTTATAAGGGACTTTTTTTGTCATGTTATTCCCAGTCCGAAACTTATTGAAAGAGCGGTGTTGACTTTGTTCATTGAACGCAGGTCAAGCTCTCCCATTTTGTCTTTGAGACGTTTTTTGTCGATAGTGCGTATCTGTTCCAGTAAAACTATACTATCCTTTGCAAGACCGCATTTATCCGCCTGTACTTCGATATGTGTCGGAAGATGTGTCTTGTCACGCTGACTTGTTATGGCGGCGGCGATGACTGTCGGACTGTGTTTGTTTCCGACATCGTTCTGGACAATAAGTACTGGTCTTATGCCTCCCTGTTCCGAACCTACAACGGGACTAAGGTCTGCATAATAAATTTCTCCCCTTTTCACTGACATATTATTTCACTCCTGATATATATTTTTATTAAAGCAATTTCAAAACAAAAAATGTATTTGCTGACATTATTATTGACTGATTTGTTTTGATTATACGGTTATAATTTATTATATGTAAATCAGGCGGAAATGGTTTTCTGACAAAAAAATTCAGGAGCTTAGTCGCCCTGAATTTTTTTAGATATTTTATTCTTTATGAATATGAATACAAATGTAACAACAGTACCGACAGTATAGCATATAAGGTCAACAGTTGAAAAACTTGTTCCTATCAGTGTACGGAAAAACTGTATATCACCGAGACCAACTATATCCACTATATTTATATATTGTAGAAATTCCACTATAAACGCAAATATCATTACTCCGACAGCAGTGATATATTCATTGACTTTTTCACATATAAAAATCTGTAGAAAACAATAAACAACCCATACAACAATTACATCTCCCAAGTAGAATCTTATAAAACCGCCATATACAAATAACGCTATAAGTACTTCAACGACCAAAAGCAAAACAAATCCTGCAATATAAGGAATACGTTTTTTCATAGTTATTCGACCTCCTTCAGAAGTTCGGGAAAAATTTCTATACTGCGTTTTAATATACCGTTCATGTACGCTATTGCTATACCGTAATTTGTAAACGGAATATTCTGTTTCTGTGCGGACTGCATACGGTTTACTACTTCACGTTCGTTCAGCATACAGCCTCCACAGTGTATCACAAGTTTACAGGCGGATAAATCTTCGGGAAATTCACGTCCTGACGTAAGTTTTATATCAATGTTTTTTCCCGTGAACTTTTTAAGAAGTGCAGGAAGTTTTACACTGCCTATATCACCACACTGTCTGTGGTGAGTACAGCCTTCCGAAATAATAACGGTGTCGCCGTCTCTTAGCTCACGGATAGACGAAGCCCCTTTCACTGCTGTTTCAAGAAAACCTTTGTATCTTGCCATAAGTATTGAGAATGAAGTAAGAGGAATATTTTCGGGGACTGTTTTATTTACCATTCCGAAAACCTGACTGTCTGTTATTACCATTTTCGGAAACGGTATTTTTTTGAGTGTTTCCGCAAGCTGAAATTCTTTTGTCACAACTGCCATAGCGTCGGAATCAAGAATATCTCTTATTGTCTGTTGCTGAGGAAGAATTAAACGTCCTTTCGGTGCTGATTCGTCTATTGGAGTGACAAGTACAATTATGTCATTCGGCTGAATAAGGTCACCGACAATGTGCTTTTCAGATTTTGAATTTATGGCAATTGAAGAAATTTTTTCCTTTAGTTCATGAATGTTCGTTCCTTTTAAAGAACTTACGGAAATTTCATTTTCATTGCATTTAATTTCTTTTATATCCGATTTGTTATAGGCTGTAATATATGGAATATTTTTCTCCCTGAAAAGTCCGACAAGTTCGCTGTCCGTATCCGACAAGCCTGTTTCAGAATCCACTACGAGTACGGCTATATCGGTTTTGTTTAAAATCTGTTTTGTCTTTTTTATACGCATTTCACCGAGTTGTCCCTCATCATCGTAACCTGCCGTATCGGTAATTAAAACCGCACCTAACGGCAGAAGTTCCATAGCTTTTGAAACAGGGTCTGTCGTTGTCCCCTTTATATCTGAAACCACTGACAAATCCTGACCTGTAACAGCATTGACAAGACTGGATTTACCTGCGTTTCTCTTTCCGAAGAATCCTATGTGTATTCTTTCTCCCGACGGTGTGTCATTAAGGCTCATAAAAAATTCCTCCTATAAAAATACGGACAGTCCTGTAAAAGACTGTCCTTAAAAATTATTGTTTATATACGTGCAACTCCTGTGTCACGTGCTGCCTGTGCAACAGCTTCTGCAACTGCCTTTGCAACAGACTTGTCAAGAACACTCGGTATAATATAATCGGGTGCAAGCTTGTCGTCTGTAACAAACGATGCAATTGCCTTTGCAGCGGCTATTTTCATGGCATCATTGATGTCGCTTGCACGAACGTCCAAAGCACCTCTGAAAATTCCGGGAAAAGCAAGTACATTGTTAATCTGGTTCGGGTAGTCGCTTCTTCCTGTTCCGACAACAGCCGCACCTGCTTCAATAGCAACTTCAGGCATGATTTCGGGTGTCGGGTTAGCCATCGGGAAAATTATCGGATTTTCAGCCATATTCTTTACCATTTCGGGTGTTACGCAGTTCGGAGCGGATACGCCTATAAATACGTCTGCTCCCTTGATAACGTCTGCAAGACTGCCTTTTCTCATCTGCTTGTTTGTAATTTCAGCCATTGCTTCCTTGACGGGATTCATATCTTCGGTACGTCCCTTGTAAATAGCACCCTTGCGGTCGCAAAGAACAACGTCTTTAAGTCCCATTGAAATGAGGAGTCTGATAATTGCGATGCCTGCCGCACCTGCTCCGCTTGTTACTACACGGATTTCGTCGATATGTTTTCCTGTAAGTTTAAGGGCGTTGAGCATAGCGGCGAGTGTTACAACGGCTGTTCCGTGCTGGTCGTCGTGGAAAATCGGAATATCACAGCATTCCTTGAGTTTCTTTTCGATTTCAAAACATCTCGGAGCGGAAATATCTTCGAGATTCACACCGCCGAAAGAGCCCGCAAGAAGTTTTACGGTATTTACTATGTCGTCAACTTCCTTTGAACGTACACAAAGGGGAATAGCGTCAACGTCGCCGAAAGCCTTGAATAACGCACATTTACCTTCCATAACGGGCATACCTGCTTCAGGCCCGATATCACCGAGACCAAGAACAGCAGTTCCGTCGGTAACTACAGCAACGAGATTTGAACGGCGTGTAAGGTCATAGCTTTTGAGTACGTCTTTCTGGATTTCAAGACAAGGCTGAGCAACACCGGGAGTATATGCAAGTGACAAATCTTCGGTGGTTTCAAGAGGTGTACGGCAAATTACTTCAACTTTGCCTTTCCATTCATGGTGTTTTTTAAGTGATTCTTCAGCATAATTCATTTGATAAACTTCCTTTCCAAAAATAACAGCGAAAAATTTTCAATTCTTCGCTGTTTGAATATTCTCAGAATGTAAGCTGCGAAATAACGTTCTTAAGAGCGTCTGCACTCTTCTGAAGCTTTGCAAGTTCTTCTTCAAGGAGAGGCGGATTTATTTCGCCTGCAATACCGTGACCGTTTACGATACACGGCAGACTGAGACATACATCATCAATTCCGTATCTGCCGTTTGCAAGTGTGGAAACAGTAAGAATACTGTTGGAGTCACGCAGAATTGTATCACAGATTTTATTTACGGAAAGTGCGATTGCGTAGAAAGTAGCACCCTTTCTCTTGATAACCTCAGCACCTGCAACACGAACGCTTTCTTCAATAGCGTCTGTGTCAAGTTCTTCAGAATGACCTTTTGAAGCCCAGTAATCAGAAACATTCATACCGCCGATAGTTGTTGTTGACCACGGAACAAATGAAGTATCACCGTGTTCTCCGAATACATATGCGTGAATACTTTTCGGGCTGATTTCAGCCTTTTCAGCGATAGCGGAACGGAGTCTTGAACTGTCAAGAACAGTACCAGAACCTACTACCTGACTTGCTTTGAGATTTGTGCATTTAAGGATAGTGTATGTAAGAATATCAATTGGATTGCTTACTACTACATAAACAGCGTCGGGAGCAATTTCCGCAACTTTAGGCATAACCTGCTTTATTATGTTTACATTGTTCTGTGTAAGGTCAATTCTTGTCTGTCCCGGTTTTCTTGCCATACCAAGAGTAACAACAACGATATCAGAACCTGCAATATCATCATATGTGCCGTCTTTGATGTCAATATTGTGAGCGAGAGAGATACCGTGACGGATATCCATAGCTTCACCCTTTGCCTTTGCTTCGTTGATATCAACAAGAACAACGTCTGAGCAAGTGCCGTTTACTGCGAATGTATAAGCAATGGTAGCACCTACGTTACCTGCACCAAGAATAGAAATTTTGCTTCCTTTATTAGCTTCCATTTAAGAACCTCCGTATAGTTAGATTTTTCGCATACAAGAACCTTTATTTATATAAGAACCGAAATCGATTCAAAGGCTGTAATGTGAACTTATACATAATATCATTATAACATAAAAACAGAAAATATCAAGAGAAATAATAATAATTTATTAAAAATCGTAAAAACGCACAAAAGAAAAGCTGTTTTAATGTGAGATTTTCCATATTGTATTATTAAAAGAGTAGTTATGAAGAATTGTTCGCATCAGGAGATGAATAATATGCGGATAATAATGAATATTTTGGGGAATAATGAATATTTATTCAAACCCTCTTGACATTGGCGGTAATAAGTGTATAATATAATTATCATATGATTCAGTTCAGGAGGTAAATTTTATTATGGCTAAGGAAATTAAAAAAGTAGTTCTTGCTTATTCGGGCGGACTTGACACATCTATCATTATCCCGTGGCTCAAGGAAAACTACAATAACTGTGAAGTTATTGCCGTTTCTGCTGACGTTGGTCAGGGTACGGAACTTGACGGTCTTGAAGAAAAGGCTAAAAAGACAGGTGCTTCAAAGCTCTACATTGAAGACTTAAAGGAAGAATTTATTCAGGATTATGTTTTCCCGACAGTTCAGGCAGGTGCGGTTTATGAAAACAGATACCTTCTCGGTACTTCTTTTGCACGTCCGATTATTGCAAAGAGAATTGCTGAAATCGCTATTGCAGAGGGTGCAGACGCTATTTGTCACGGCTGTACAGGTAAGGGTAACGACCAGGTTCGTTTTGAACTCGCTATAAAGGCTTATGCTCCTGATATGGCTATTATTGCACCGTGGAGAGAATGGGATATCAAGTCAAGAGACGAGGAAATTGACTACGCTGAAGCTCATGACATTCCGCTCAAGATTAACAGAGAAACAAACTATTCAAAGGATAAGAATATCTGGCATCTTTCCCATGAAGGGCTCGACCTCGAAGACCCTGCAAATGAACCGCAGTACGAAAAGGAAGGCTTCCTTGAACTCGGCGTTTCACCTATCGTTGCTCCCGACAAGCCTACTTATGTTACAATTCACTTTGAAAAAGGTATCCCGACTGCTATCGACGGTAAGGAAATGAACGGTACAGAAATCGTTACAACTCTTAACAAGCTCGGTGGTGAAAACGGTATCGGTCTCGCTGACCTCGTTGAAAACCGTCTCGTAGGTATGAAGTCAAGAGGTGTTTATGAAACTCCAGGCGGTGCTATCCTTTATCACGCTCACGAAGTTCTCGAAACAATCTGTCTCGACAAGGAAACAGCAAGAGTTAAGCAGTATCTCGGAATCAAGTTCGCTGACATCGTTTACAACGGTCAGTGGTATACACCTCTCCGTGAGGCTATGAGTGCTTTCGTTACAGAAACTCAGAAAACAGTTACAGGTGATGTTAAACTCAAGCTTTACAAGGGTAATATCATCAATGCAGGTGTTACTTCTCCGTACACTCTCTATGATGAGGAAGTTGCTACTTTCGACGCTGACGAGGTTTACAATCAGGCTGACGCTGCAGGCTTTATCAACCTCTTTGGTCTCCCGATTCACGTTAAGGCTAAGCTCGACCAGAAACGCAACGACAAGTAATTTTTTCAAGTCGATATAATAAATTTGCACGGGCAGGGTAACTCCTGCCTGTTGTACTTTAAAGTGATGATAAGTTGAAATGTGTTTAAAGGAGGTTTATATACGCAAAAATTTTTTTCAATTATCGGATATTTAATTTTAGTATTCATTATTCTTTCTAATTATGTAAATATTAATTTATCAGATAGGAGTGTAATTATATTAGGAATTTTAAGTGCTATATTTATGTGCATAGGAATTTTAATTAAGGATAAAAATGAAAAATAAATTCTGATGTGTTTTAATATCGCTATAC
>CAMWGS010000028.1 GCA_947173865.1 uncultured Ruminococcus sp. | reverse complement strand
ATATAAAGTTGCTTATCCATATATCACTTAAACCAACTGCCAATTGTTGAATTTCAACTTGAATATTTTAGCTTACATAAATGTTAAACATGAGCTTAAGTTATATAAACAAAGTTTTGTTATCATTTTTATTTTTCTTAATAAATCTGCAACAGATACAATTTGTATTGACAAAAATATAAATCTGTGATAAAATTAACGTATCATAAAAACAATATGCCGTATTACTGAAAATAATACACGGACTGAAAATAAAGTGAGGTAAATAACAATGCTTAAAAACAACGAAAAAGTCATGGACAAAATTGTTGACCTCTGTAAATCAAAGGGTTATGTATATCCGGGCTCTGAAATTTACGGTGGTCTTGCTAATACATGGGATTACGGTCCGCTCGGTGTTGAACTCAAGAACAACATTAAAAAAGCATGGCTTAAAAAATTCGTTCAGGAAAACAAGTACAACGTAGGTCTTGACAGTGCAATTCTTATGAATCCTCAGACATGGGTGGCTTCGGGTCACATCGGCGGTTTCTCCGACCCTCTTATGGACTGTAAGGAATGTAAGACACGTCACCGTGCAGACAATCTTATTGAAGATTTCGACAGCACTAATGTTGCAGGCTGGTCAAATGAGCAGATGATGAATTACATAAATGAACATGAAATTCCCTGTCCAAACTGTCAGAAACACAACTTTACAGATATAAGACAGTTTAATCTTATGTTCAAGACTTTTCAGGGTGTTACCGAAGACAGCAAATCTGAACTTTATCTCCGTCCCGAAACCGCACAGGGTATCTTCGTAAACTTCGCAAATATTCAGCGTACTACAAGAAAAAAAGTTCCTTTCGGCGTTGCACAGGTCGGAAAGTCTTTCAGAAATGAAATTACTCCCGGAAACTTTATCTTCCGTGTACGTGAATTTGAACAGATGGAACTTGAATTCTTCTGCAAACCAGGCACAGACCTTGAATGGTTCAGCTACTGGAGAAGCTACTGTAAAGACTTCCTGCTGAGTCTCGGTCTCAAAGAAGAAAATATCCGTCTGCGTGACCACTCTCCCGAAGAACTTTGTTTCTACTCCAAAGCCACAACAGACTTTGAATATCTCTTCCCGTTCGGCTGGGGTGAACTCTGGGGCGTTGCCGACAGAACAGACTATGACCTTACACAGCATATCAAGACAAGTGGTAAGTCCCTTGAATACTTTGACCCTGAAACAAATGAGAAATATATTCCGTATGTAATTGAGCCTTCTCTTGGCGTTGAAAGACTTTTCCTCTCAATCGTTACTGAGGCATATGACGAAGAAGAACTCGTAAGCGTTGACAAGAACGGCAAGGAGAAAAAAGAAATCCGTACAGTTATGCATCTTCATCCCGCTCTTGCACCATATAAGTGTGCCGTTCTTCCGCTTGTGAAGAAGCTTACACCAAAGGCAGAAGAAGTATTTGAAATGCTCTCAAAGAAATTTATGGTTGATTTCGACGAAACGGGTACTATCGGAAAGAGATACCGCAGACAAGATGAAATAGGCACACCGTTCTGCATAACGTATGATTTCGATACCCTCGAAAAAGACAACTGCGTTACAGTCCGTGACCGTGACACAATGGAACAGGAACGTGTTAATATAAATGACCTTGTTGCTTACCTTGAGGAAAAAATTTCATTCTGAAAATATTATAGGGACGGTTTTATTCCGTCCCTTTAAAATTAATCTTTTTCAGAAAATCAGAATTTTCCGCTTTCTTTTTCCGAAAAAGTGTAGTATAATAAAACAAAGGGATATTTGAGAATGGAGAATGTGTAATGAGTAAAAAACTCTCTCTTGGTATAGACGTAGGCTCTACAACCGTAAAAACCGTCATATCAGATTCGGACGGAAATATAATTTATTCAAAATATCAGCGTCATCTTTCAAAGGTAAAGGAAACCGTTACGGACCAGCTTAAAATTATTCAGGCTGATTACCCTGACGACACTTTCACCGTATGTATAACAGGCTCGGCGGGTCTCGGTCTTGCCAATTCTGCTGAGATTCCTTTTGTTCAGGAAGTTCACGCCGCTTTTCTCGCAGTAAAGAAAAAATACCCCGATGCAGATTCGGTTATTGAGCTGGGCGGTGAGGACGCTAAGATAATTTTTCTTACGGGCGGAGTTGAACAACGTATGAACGGCTCGTGTGCAGGCGGTACAGGTGCGTTTATTGACCAGATGTCTACCCTGCTCGGAATTACGGCAGACGAACTTGACAAGCTTTCACTGCGTTCACAGAAAATTTATCCGATTGCTTCACGTTGCGGAGTATTCGCAAAGTCAGACATACAACCACTGCTAAATCAGGGGGCAAGACGTGAAGACATCGCCGCAAGTATCTTTCAGGCAGTAGTTGACCAGACGGTTTCGGGGCTTGCTCAGGGTCGTTCAATAGAAGGAAAAGTCCTTTTTCTCGGCGGACCTCTTTTCTTTCTGAAAGGTCTGAAAAATGCATTTGTCCGCACTCTCGGTCTTGACGAAGATAATGCAATTTTTCCCGAAGAAGCCCCTGTTTTTGTTGCGTATGGCTGTTCACTCTATTCGTCAACTTCCGACGACGTTTTCAAAGCAGATGAAATTATCAGAAAAATCAGCAATGCAAGAACGTCAGACGGAATTATTACAGGTCAGCCACTCTTTGCATCACAGGCAGAATATGACGACTTTATAGACCGTCACAAAAAATATGACCTTGCATATGCCGATATACGCAAATATAAAGGTAACGCATATCTTGGCATTGACGCAGGTTCTACCACAACCAAACTGGTACTTATAACTGACGACGGAAAAATACTTTATCACCATTATTCGTCAAATATGGGACAACCACTCGACAAAATCGCAGACCAGATAAAAAGAATATATCAGGAAATGAACCCCGATATTACAATAAAAGGCTCTGCCGTAACGGGTTACGGTGAGGATTTGATAAAATCAGGTCTTTCAATAGACTGCGGAATTGTCGAAACGGTCGCCCACTTCAAAGCCGCTTCATATTTCTGTCCCGACGTTGACTTTATTATAGATATAGGCGGTCAGGATATAAAATGCTTCAAGATAAAAAACAAGAATATTGACAGTATTATGCTTAATGAAGCGTGTTCTTCGGGCTGTGGTTCTTTCATTCAGACTTTCGCTATGGCTCTCGGTTACGATATTTCCGAATTTTCCCAGCTCGGACTTTTTGCACAGCACCCCGTCGATTTGGGTTCACGCTGTACCGTATTTATGAACAGCTCTGTAAAACAGGCACAGAAAGACGGTGCAACAGTTGAGGATATTTCCGCAGGTCTTTCAATGTCAATTATCAAGAACGCTATTTATAAGGTTATCCGTGCAAACTCTCCCGACGAACTCGGTAAAAATATCGTTGTTCAGGGTGGTACTTTCCTTAACGACGCAGTTTTACGCTCATTTGAAAAGGAACTGGGACGAAATGTTATCCGTCCGTCAATTTCGGGACTTATGGGAGCTTTTGGCTGTGCATTGTATGCTAAGGAAAATGTTACTTCTGAAAAGTCGTCTCTGATATCGGAAGATGACCTTGATTCATTCGCTTATACGTCACGTTCCGCACAGTGTAAAGGCTGTACGGCACACTGTCAGCTTAATATCATAAACTTCGGAAAAGGCCGCAGGTTTATTTCAGGAAACCGCTGTGAAAAGGGCGGAGGGATTTCCACTAAAAATACTGTTCCCAATCTTTACGAATACAAGTATACAAGTATAGTAAATACTGTTAAAATACATCAGCCGAAGCGTCCTGTCGGAACAGTCGGTTTACCGCTTGCACTCGGATTCTATGAACAGCTTCCTTTCTGGCATATGCTCTTTACCGAACTCGGTTTCAGGGTTGTTGTTTCCGACGAAAGTTCAAGAGGTATGTACTATCTCGGACAACACACAATTCCGTCTGATACCGTTTGTTATCCTGCCAAGCTTACTCACGGTCATATCGAAAATCTGCTTGACAAAGGCGTTGACTTTATATTCTATCCGTGTATGAGTTACAACATAGACGAGGGACAAAGTGACAACCATTTCAACTGCCCTGTCGTTGCTTACTATCCTGAGTTACTTCTTGCGAATAATCCCCGACTTAACGACAGTAATTTCATTCATCCATATCTTGACCTCAATGTGAAAAAGAATATTGTAAAGGTACTGAAAAATTCACTGAAAGGCTATAATCTGAGGTGCAGAATTTCCGAAGCCCTTGAAAAAGCATACAAGGCTATGGAACGACATAACAGTGATATTGCGTCACAGGCTGAAAGCATAATCCGTCAGGCACGTGCGGAAAAGAAAAAAATTATAGTCCTCGCAGGCAGACCGTATCACATAGACAAGGAAATAAATCACGGCATACATAAGCTTATTACAAGTCTCGGAATGGCTGTAATCACTGAGGACAGCGTTTCCGCTCTCGCAAATACACCAAAACTTAACATACTTAACCAATGGACTTACCATTCAAGACTTTACCGTGCTGCACAATATGTCACAACTCAGCCCGATATGCAGATGATTCAGCTTGTATCATTCGGCTGCGGAATAGATTCCGTTACGGGCGACGAAGTAAGAAGAATTCTTGAAAGTCAGGGGAAGCTTTACACACAGCTTAAAATTGACGAAATCAATAATCTGGGTGCGGCAAGAATACGCCTCAGAAGCCTTGTAGCCGCAATGGAACAAAAATGACTTATATTGAATACGGAGGTATAATATGTCTGAATATGCTAAATTTACTGAGGATATGATTAAAACTCATACTATCCTTGTCCCCAATATGCTTCCGATACACTTCAAGCTTATTATAAGTATATTTGAAGCTGAGGGATATAAAATGGAACTTCTGCAAAACAGTTCACGTTCTGTAGTTGACGAAGGTTTAAAAAACGTTCATAATGATGCGTGCTATCCCGCACTTCTTGTTATCGGACAGTTTATGGACGCTCTTAAAAGCGGAAAATATGACCTTGACAAAACCGCACTTATGATAACTCAGACAGGCGGTGGCTGTCGTGCTTCAAACTATATTCATCTTCTGAGAAAGGCAATTGATAAAAATTATCCACAGATTCCCGTTGTATCGCTTAATTTCAGCGGTCTTGAAAAGAACAGTGCCTTTAAAATAACGCCTGTCATGTTCCTGAAACTTTTCTATGCCGTTCTTTACGGCGACCTGCTTATGACCTGCTATAATAAATGCCGTACATACGAAATCAATAAGGGGCAGGCAAGAAAAGTTCTTGACAAATGGCAGAAAAGACTGGGAAATATGTTCCTCAAAAAAAGTAATTTTTATCTTAAACTCAGTAAGATAAGCAATGACATTCTTAACGATTTTGCGGAAATACAGTTAAGCAGTGAAAAGAAAATCCGTGTCGGAATAGTCGGGGAAATCTACGTGAAATATTCTCCGCTTGCAAATAATCATCTTGAAGACTTTCTTATCTCGGAAGGCTGTGAGCCTGTTGTTCCGTCACTGCTCGAATTTGTAATGTACTGTGCAGCGGGAACTTTCAACAACGCTAAAATATATGACAATTCAACAACTCAGTCCCGTATTTACAAAATAGGCTATGAACTGATGTACCGTCAGCAAAAAAAACTTATTTCAATTATGAAAAAACAGGGCAGCTTTGAACCGTTCCACGATTTTGAACACCTCAGAAAACTTGCCGACAAGTATATAAATCAGGGTGTTGTAATGGGAGAAGGCTGGCTTATTCCTGCCGAAATGGCTGCACTTGTACAGTCGGGGGTTGACAACATAATCTGCACACAGCCTTTCGGTTGTCTGCCAAATCATATAGTTGCAAAAGGTATGTCACGTGCCATAAAACAGGACAATCCCGAAGCAAATATAGTTGCAATTGATTATGACGCAGGTGCAACCCGTGTCAATCAGGAAAATCGTATAAAACTTATGCTCGCTAATGCACGCAGGTAATTTATTATGATTAAAATTAAAAAAAGAAACGGTGAAACAATCGTCACCAATCCAAAACAAAATGATGTACTGGAAAAACTTTATGATACTTTTTCGGGAAGAATGGTTCTGAAAGTACTTACTGCTCCCGTTGTTTCAAAAACTGTCGGAAAGTATATGGATTCACCTTTGTCAAAACCGCTGATTGATGTGTTTATAAAAAATAACAGCATTGATACTTCTCAGTATATGATGAAGAATTTCAGTTCATACAATGATTTTTTCACACGAAAGATAAAAAAAGATAAACGTCCCGTTGACTATAATCAGAAGCATCTTATAAGTCCTTGTGATTCAAAACTGACTGCATATAAGATAAAAAGAAACAGCATATTCCGTATAAAAAACTCTCTTTACAGAGTTTCCGATATGCTGAAAAACGAATTTCTTGCAAGACGTTATGACGGCGGTTACTGTCTTATTTACCGTCTTGAAGTTGACGACTACCACCGCTACTGCTATATCGACGACGGAATTAAAACAAACAATGTATTTATTTCAGGTGAACTTCATACGGTAAATCCCATTGCACTGAAGAAATACAATGTATATAAAAGAAACTGCCGTGAATACACCATTATGCATACGGATAATTTCGGAGACGTTGTACAGCTTGAAGTAGGTGCTATGATGGTCGGAAAAATCTGCAATTATCACGGTGAATATAACTTCATAAAAGGTGAGGAAAAGGGAATGTTCATGTTTGGCGGTTCTACTATAGTACAGCTTTTTGAAAAGGACAGAATACTCCCTGATTCTGATATTCTGAAAAATACAATGGACGGTTTTGAAACTGTTGTACACTATGGCGAAAAAATAGGAATTTCATTATAATAAAAAAACGGAGTATTTTTACTCCGTCTTTTGTTTATTACAGTTATAAAAACTGCATAACAGTTCTGCCAGTTTTTCGGGAACATCAGTATTTACTTCATGTCCAGCACCGCTGACTTCTTTAAGTTCTGAATTTTTAAGAATTTCAAAAAGATTTACAGATGATTTTTTATTTAGACTGTCCTTTTCTCCGTAAACAATCATAACAGGACAGTTAATCTCAGACAATGAACCACTAAAATCAAGTTTTGTCATTGATTTGCACAATGAAATAAAATCAACTTTTTTAAAACCTGTCTGTCTGAACATTGAATCAGGCATGAACCGAAAAACAATATTCTGAAATGTCAGCATCTTCTTTGGCATTTTATACTGCGGAGCAATAAGCACAAGTGAACTGACTTTACTTGGAAAGTCAATGGCATAGTTCAGTGCCAGTACACTACCAAGAGAAAGTCCGCATAAATTGACAGGTTCATGAAATTCACTGCAAAAATCCGAAAATGACGCATATAAGTTTTCATAGCATACTTCCCCGTTACGAACCATAGCGGACAAATCAGGACATACAATATCTGTATAATTTTTTAAATTCTTAACTGTCTTATTCCAGCTTTCAGACGATTGTCCCAGACCATGAATATACACGTGCTTCATATTTTAAACGGCTTCTGCATCGTCTGCACTGTCGTTTCTGCTTACGGGCTTTGTATCGGATTCGTTTTCGGAAATTTCATCAGGAGCAGATACCTTTTTAATATCAGCACCTATTTCACGAAGTTTAACCTCCATACCGTCATAGCCTCTTTCAATGTGGAATATATCTTCAATTTCGGTAATACCACTGGCGGCAAGTCCTGCAATAATCAGTGCTGCTCCTGCTCTGAGGTCACAAGCCTTTACAGGAGCTCCCATAAGCTTGCCTGTACCCTCGATAAGTGCAACAGTACCGTTTACTGTAATATCAGCTCCCATGCGTCTGAGTTCGTCAACATAACGGAAACGCTGGTCCCATATTCCCTCAGTTATAATACTTGTACCCTCTGCAAGAGTAAGCAAAGTTGCAATCTGTGGCTGCATATCGGTCGGGAATCCGGGATGAGGAGAAGTCTTTACATTGGCTTTTACAAGAGGTCCGTCAACCCATACTCTTATGCTGTCGTCATAAGGTTCGATATTCACACCGATTTTTTCGAGTTTCTTTGTAATTGACTCAAGATGTTTCGGAATAACGTTCTTTATGAGTAAATCACCCTTTGTAGCGGCTGCGGCAATCATAAACGTTCCTGCTTCAATCTGGTCGGGAATAACCGAGTAATTAGTACCGTGAAGGCGTTCAACACCTCTTATCTTGATAACGTCAGTACCTGCACCCATTATATTTGCACCCATAGAGTTGAGGAAATTCGCCAAATCAACTATATGCGGTTCTTTTGCCGCATTCTCAATTACTGTAAGACCCTCTGCTTTTACAGCTGCAAGCATGGCATTCATAGTTGCACCGACGGTTACAACATCAAAGAAAATCTGATTTCCTGTAAGTTTATCAGCCGTAAGGTCAATCATGCCCTGACTGAGCGTATAGTCTGCACCGAGAAGTGAAAAAGCCTTTAAATGCTGGTCAATGGGACGGTCTCCGAGAGGACACCCGCCGGGCATTGAAACCCTTGCCTTGTTAAACTTTCCAAGCAAAGCACCGAGGAAATAATATGACGCACGCATTTTTCTTGCTGTTTCATACGGAACACAACACCTGTCAATTTTAGTTGGGTCGATTCTGTACGCATCTTTACCGACACTTGTAACCTCAGCACCCATTTCCTTAAGGATAGTAAGGCTTATTTTTACATCGCTTATTGAAGGAACATTCTCAATATAACACGGCTCGTCCGAAAGAATGACTGCCGGCAGAATTGCTACGGCGGCATTTTTAGCACCGCTTATCATTACTTCACCGGTAAGACGGCGTCCACCCCTGATAACAAATTTATCCAAATATACTCTCTCCTTATTTCTCAGGAAATTTTTCTCTGCTCCTGAATGTCTTTTATTCAGAACGTAAAGAATACGAACTGACACCTACACAGGTATGATATATAAAATTAAAATAATATAATCGGTTTATACGGGTGATTCTTCAAAATAAGCTTCAGAAGAATCTTCTGCGGATGTTTCCGCTTCTTCCTCAGCTACGGGTGTTTCCGAAGAAGAACCACTGTAATCGGAGATATACCAGCGTACTTCACCGCCGTCATATTCACCGACTTTAACAGACTCAATTATAACATCTTCAACAGGTTTGTCATTTGCACCTGTTTGAGTTTTCTGAATTTCAAAAATCACATCAAGACCGTCATAGACCTGTCCGAAAATTGTGTAAGCTCCGTCAAGCCACGGAGTACCGCCAGCTGTAGAATATATTTCCATTGCCTCATCTGAGAAGTTGTAACCGTAGTTTTTATACTGTTCCAAATCTTCCGTTGAATACACTTCTCCTGTAACAATATAGAACTGACTGCCGTTTGTTGAAGTTGCACCGCTGTTGGCATAGGCAACTGAACCTGCTGCATGAATAAGATGCGGGTCTGTACCGCCGTCAAAGCTTCCGCCCCACATTGATTCTCCGCCCATGCCAGTACCTTCAGGGTCACCGCCCTGAATCATGAAATCATTAATTACTCGGTGGAAAGTAAGACCGTCATAATAGCCCTGTTCTGCAAGACCTATGAAGTTTTCAACGCCCTTGTCGGCATATTCGGGGAAAAGTCTGAACTTTACTTCACCATAATCCTTGATATTCATGCTTATGACTTTATCGCCCTCTTTGATGTCCGAGAAGTTTTTAACGGCAACTTCTTCGGGTGGGAGAGTTGTTTCTTCCTGAGGTATGGCATTTGTGTCATAACCTTCATAGTCACTTATATACCATTTGAGGTCTTCACCGTCATACTTGTCAACCGTAACCGATTCAATTATAACGTCCTGCATTGGCTTATCGTTTCCTGTATCAGTAGAAACTTTCTGTATCTGGAATATTATGTCAAGACCCTCGAAAACCTGTCCGAAAACGGTATAGCTTCCGTCAAGATAAGGTACACCGCCTGCGGTTGTATAGATTTTCTTTGCTTCGTCGGAGATATTGTAGCCTGATGCTCTGTAATTTTCAATATCATCTTCCGTACAGACTGTACCCGTAACTATATAGAACTGACTTCCGTTAGTTGAAGTAGCACCGCTGTTTGCATATGCCAAAGCACCTGCCGCATGAATAAGGTGGGGGTCTGTACCGCCATCAAACTTTCCGCCCCATATTGATTCACCGCCACGTCCCGTGCCTTCGGGGTCACCGCCCTGAATCATGAAATCATTGATTACTCGGTGAAAAGTAAGACCGTCATAATATCCCTTTTCTGCAAGACCTACGAAATTTTCAACGCCTTTATCGGCATATTCGGGGAAAAGTCTTATTTTAACCGTTCCGTAGTCTTTTATTTTCATGGTAATAATTGTATCGTCCTTCTGAGGAGCGGTAAAATTAGCTATCTGCACACTTGCGTTTGAAGAATTGTCAACGGATTCTTCACTGGAATTTTCAACTATTTCAGGTTCTTTACCACACGACGAAAAAACCGCCGTCAATGTAAATGTACAGATAATAACAGCCAATACTTTTTTTAACATACATTGCACTCCTTAAAAACAAAATTAATATATATAAATACAGTTTTGAATAACAAATATAATTCAACTTAACTATTATACAACATTATTCTCGATTTGTAAATAGTTTCCGAATAAATTTGTGACAAACGGGAAAAGCAGCAACGGAAACGAATAATATTTACTCTAAAATGCCGTAATTTTATAATAAAATTCAGGTAAATTATTCGCTTTTTTCCTCTGCGGAATATGTTCCGATTTTTACGGAAATAATCATTATATCATCATCGGGAACTTTATAATTTCCGTTGTCTGTAGCTTCAAGCGAAGAGAGTTCTTCAACTATGTCCATACCCTCATAAACCTGTCCTATTACTGTCATCTGCTGTGAGAAATTGGGAACACCGCCCTTTTCAATAAAAGCCTCAACGAGTTTTTCACTTGTGTCGGACGCACGTAACTGCTCTTTAAGTTCGTCTGTAAATTCTATTGTATTGAGAAAATCAAGACGACTGCCACAGTAATAAGTACCGCCACCGAGAAGTTTCTCGGTAAAAGTCCTGTCATAGTCGGTAATCGAACAACATACAGCACCTTTGAAACTCCATAAGTCCTGATTTAGTTCACGTTCTATCCTTTCATAGGCATCTTCCCTGTTGAAACTTCCGTCCTTTTCCTTTGAACCTGCCGAAGAATAAACTCCGCTTTCCGAGTTATAGAAATAAGTGTTGTCATAATATCCGCTTTCGGCAAGTTCCGTGAAATTCCTGACGGCATTCGGGGAATAATCGGGGTAAAGCACAAATCGGATTTCACCTAAAGTCGTTTCCACTATTGCTATGGGGGCGTTTTCCTTTGGTTCCTCAAGCTGTACAAGGTCAAGACTGTTGACATCAATTGTAACATAAGTATTATTATTGTTTCTCACGTTTTCCATGAGCATAAGTCCGAGAGTAAGAAGCCCCATTCCAATCATAACTATTATAAGCGTTTTCATGAAACTTCTGTTTCTGGTGTTTTTCATTTATTCACGTCTTTCATAATTTTATTTATTATTCTTTAATTTTCGTCGGGGATATACTCCATAATATCCGATGGCTGACAATCTAAAACTTTACATAAATCCATAATTGACGAAACATTAACATTTTTATTTTTTGATAAAGAATCCATTACTTTAGGATTTATACCGTTTTGGCGGAAAAAATATTTTTTTAAACTTCTTTCCTTAAGCATGGTAAATAATCTTTGATAAGAAAAAGCCATGTTAACACCTCCTGTGTTATTTTATGGTACAATAATATTACAGTCCGAACAGCAGGGTATGACAGTGGGGGATAAGGGGGACATCGGAGGTTGCAGACGAGGATTGCAAAATATTTTTTATTCTTTATTATCAATTACCATGAAAGGAGATGTATTATTATGAAAACAGATATTTCCGAGAGTGAAGCCATAATAGAAGCTCTCGCAGACATTACACGTTTCATACACGAAAACCACAGTCTTCACGAGCTGAAGTGGTGCAGTAACGGCACAAGTACGGCAACTTACAAAATAAACAATTACCTTATTGTAGTAAAAAGAGATGCCAACAACTCTACATTCTCAATAAAAGTAAAACTAAAAAAACATTCCACAATTACGGGAAAAGTTATTGACAGGAATATTTTAGCCACACCCTTTGACCACAAAATACCATTCTGATATATATCAGTGTAATAATTTTATTATACATAATCAGGTATAATTTGTCAAGCATTTAACAGATGTGAATTTATAAAATTAATGCGATATAATAATTATCTACCGTTTGAGGTCTTATTATTCATAAAAAAAGGACTGCCGGAGCAGTCCTCTTTATATTAAAGTTTTTTCTTTTCTTCCTCGATGATTTTCAGCAAATCGTCAACGGACATATTTGAAGCATTTTTCTTGCGTCTGCTTGTTTCCGACTTGTTGATAATATCGGAAATATCAGGTGAACTGCTCTTTTTAGGTTCGGCAGGTTTCGGAGCAGCCGCCTTTACTTCTGACACCGTACTTCTTAAAGCTTCTGCATTTTTTGACATTTCGGCAATCTGAGAAGTAGGAATAATTCCTGTATTGTCAATGATAGTTTCATTTTTTACAGGCTCATATTCAACCTTTTCAATCGGCTCGACCCTCTCAAGCTTTCTGACATGAGAACCCTCGTACTCGTTCTTTCTGCGGATATCCTCTCTTATACTTTCAGCTGACGGTGCAGGTGAAACACGTCCCGTTGTTTTTGCGGATTCAGGACGATTTGCCGCTTTGAACTGCATTGTACGTTCCTTTTCTTTCTGATAGGGCGAATTAGGATTCACCTTTTTCTGACTGAAATTTTCTGCAATAGACATTTTCTTTCGTTCAAGTTCGTCACTTGCCTGAACTTCCTGTGAAGGTTCAAAAAGAGGTGCGGGCTTTGAAACATTTTTTTTCTGTACAGGCTTTTTGTTTCCTGATTTGTTTCCCGAAAAATCGAAATTTTCTTCTTCCTCTGCTTCTTCTTCCTTTGAAGAAATTCTTGAAATGAAGAACACAAGCAGAATTATGCACGGAATTATAAGCTCAACAACTATTCCCGGTATACTTCTTGTGAATGTGATAAAACTTCCGAGTTCCGCACTTTCGGGATAACCTGTGCAGACTGCCGCAATTTTTTCTTTTGTTATAAGGTCGGTATTATCTTCATGACCGTCATAATAAAGCTGATATTTTTCAGTTCCGTCCTCACCCTGAACTATGTTGTATATTCCGCACAGGCGGAGATTATTCGGGTCTCCTGCAGGATAACAAAGGACAAGGTCTTTCTGTGCCACACTTATACCTGCTGCGTCCTTTGCAATAATTGCCGCACCAGGAGTAACATCACTTATGCCGTTTGTATCGTTTTCGGTGACAATATAAAAATATCTTCCCATAAGATTCGGAGTCTTATTCTGAGAATAGATTATGTTTACAGCAACCGTTACTGCAATAAAAATCACACATATAATTGATATGAAACATTTCAGTATGGAAAATCTTTTTTTCTTTTTCATAATTATAACCCGTCCTTTTCATTTTTTAAGCCGATTTTATCCGTATCAGAATCAATATATTTTATTATAC
>CAMWGS010000027.1 GCA_947173865.1 uncultured Ruminococcus sp. | reverse complement strand
GTTCTATGCTGATACTGTCTTTTATGCCGTTAATAAGATGAAAATTCACATCAAATCTCACAGTATCATCTTTTTTTCTGTAAGTCTCACACATTTTAAAATCCGCTTTCAGTGCCGGAAGATAAACGTCAAAAAGTTCGCTGTTCTGTACCAGTTCTTCAGGAATACCGTTTATAGAAATCATTTTTTTTCTGAAATCGCTGTCACTTAATTTATGATATTCAGTACGGGAAAAAAATTCTGGAGGTTCAGTTCCAAGCATAAATACAGATATCGGCATTTTCAGTCCGTTGTCATAAATTTTCCGACAGAGTTCATAGGCAATAATCCCACCCATGCTGAAACCGAGTATACAATAATCGCTGTCTGTTCTGTCTTTTATACTGTTATAGAGGTCATTGGCTGTCTCTTCTATACACTGATTCAGTTTTTCATTGAATCTGCTTCCTCTTCCTGCAATTTCAAGAGGAATGATAACTGCATCAGACGGCAGAAGACCTTCAATTTTTCTGAACATATAAGCACTTCCGCCTGCACATGGAATACAGAATATATTCATATGTACTTCTCCCTTACTTTTTATCAATGGCAGTCATTTTCTTAGATGATGCAAATTCACTGAAAAGACGCATTTTCTTTTTTATACTTTCTGCCTTTCCGGTTTTCAGGGAAGAACTTAAAACAGTAAGAATATCGTCAGCGATTTTCCTGTCTATTATAAGCGGTGGAAAAAGTGCTATAATATTCTTATTATAATATGCTATCAGACCTTGTGAGGCACAGTCAGCAACAATATTGAAAACCTCAGAGTTTTTATAAGGTTCTTTAGTTTCACGGTCTTTTACAAGTTCTATTCCAATCATAAGACCTTTTCCCCTTACGTCTCCTATTATATTTCTCTCTTTCATCATTTCTTTAAGTCCGTCAAGAAGATACGCACCGATTTCAGCAGAATTTTCTGTAAGTCTTTCACGGAGTATAATGTCAATGTTGCCCATAGCCACAGCACTGCAAACAGGATTTCCGCTTGATGTACTGCCGTGCTGGAAGTATTCCTTGCCTATGAAATTTTTATATACTGAACTTTTTACCATTACTGCCGAAACAGGAAGATAGCCACTGCTTATACCTTTGCCAAGACACATTATATCCGGACGTACTTTCCAGTTTTCAGAAGCGAAAAGACTTCCTGTACGTCCGAATCCTGTAGTCACTTCGTCAGCAATGACAAGCATATTATATTCCTTGCATATCTCAGTAACCATATCAAAAAATCCGTTGCTTATGGGAAGTATTCCGATTTCTCCCATTACGGGTTCTGCAATGAACGCCGCAACTGTTTCAGGACCTTCTTTCTCAATAAGACGACGCAGACTCTCCGCACATTTTCTTTCGCATTCTTCCGGATTATTGGTATTGTAGGCATTGTGGTAATAATGAGGCGGATTTATATGCAGTATACCTTCGGGCAGTGGAGAATAGAGTTTTTCATTGAGGTCATCTCCGCATAACGACATAGCACCATAGCTTACACCATGATACGCACCTTTAAAAGAAATAATCTTGTACTTACCATGTAATGTATGGTCGTCACTCTGACGGAAGTATTGTCTTGTAATTTTTACTGCTGTTTCAACTGCTTCAGAACCGTTACAACCCAGATACACTTTATCATACACATTGCCGGTAAGTCCGCATAGTTTATCAGCGAGTTCCACAGCTTTCGGATGTGTCTGCTGGAAGCACGAAGAATAACAAAGCGTTTTCATCTGTTCATACGCTATTTCAGCAAGTTCCTGTCTTCCGTGACCTACAGCAACATTCCACAATGAACCGCTTGCATTTATGAATTTTTTTCCGGCAGCATTATAAACATATGCACCTTCGCCTCTTACGAGCGTCATTGGTCCTACGTCCTTGTAAGGTATGAACTCCTCAAGATTTGTGAAAGGATTCCATAAATGATATTTTGTATTATTTTTCAATATATTCATTAATTATTTCTCCTTATATAATTTTATAGAAATCGCCTGAATTAAGCTGTTCAAGAATAGAATCCGCTTTTTTGTTCCACTCCTCAACATCTTTCTGTCTTATACTCATTACTTTTTCAACCCATTTATAACAGTAATTGCAATCTGTTTTACCATTTTTTACTTCCGGACAGCATACATGGTCATCACAGGTAAATCCGCCCTTTACAAAACGGTCAAGAAATCCGTCAAGACTTTTGTTATCCATGTAAATATCCGGCAGGTCAAAAACATTTGCATACTGCATGAAGCCTTTCATATTGAATTTATACGCTTTCAGAACAGCACCTTTTATGTCGATATTCTTAATCTTGTGATTTGACGGAAGATTTGATATTTCAAGAAGATTGCCGTCATATTCTTCATTTACATAAGCTTTTATGACTTTTTCAAGAAAATCAGTAGTTCTTGTTCTGTCAAGAAGTTTCATGGAAAATTTATCATATCCGATTCTATTTGCCATATCTTCGTATACTTTAACATCTTCCGGTCTGATAAATGCGGAGCGTATAAACTGAGAGGGGTCATTAAGACGTGTCATGGTACACTTAAGCATACAGTAATCAATTGAAAATCCAGCAGAAGAACTCCCTTTTTCGCTGGCATGAGCCTGAGCGTTGCCGTGTGCGATACTATAGGGACAGTTATGAAGACAGATATTATTAGCAATAAGTCGAATTTCTTTATTACGTTCTTTAGCATACATCATGGTACTTTCAAGAAGTCTGAAATTTCTCACAAAATTGTCGTTAAGAGTTATCTCATCTGCACCAAGGTCAAACCAGTATTTTACTTTCTGAACCGAATCAATAAGAGCATATAATCCAATAGTAACCTCAAAATTCGGAAATCTGCTTTTTATGCTTTCAACCATATAGGGAGAATTTGTCGTTATGCGGTCAACGCCTATTTCTTTGAGTCTTTCAAGATATTTATCGAATTTTTTGTTGTATTCCTTTTCCATCTCCTTACTTCCATAGCACATGGGATTAATAAGATAATTGAATTTAAGACCCTGAGCATGACATTTTTCAACATAATCTCCCAGTTCATTCCAGCTTATATCCGGAAGAACCATTGAAGCCCTGCCACCACCGAAAGAATCTATTTTCAGTTTGCCGAAAACAGATTTTATTTTATGATTAGGGTCATATTTTTTGATTACGTCAAGTAATTCAGTATCAAAATTTGTACCTAATGAATATTTCATGTTTTTCTCCTTTCAGAATAAAAATATAATTTGATTATTTTACCGCCGTAATGAGAACATAGTCAGACGTGCCGAACAGAAATCCCCATATTTTAGGGTATATACTGCGTCTGAAACTGCTTCTGCGGATTTTTACATTCAGCTTGTCAATCGGAGTATCAGGCTTAAGAAAACGAAATATAAAATACCATGCTAACCCTGTAAAAACACTGTTTCTGATTCGTTTAACCCTGATTTTTCTGAATCCGGTTTTTTTAAGTATATCAACACATTTAGTATAGCTGTACATATTTTCTTCAGGAATAAATATGCCTTTACGCCACTTTTTCTGCCACGAATGATTCCAGTTTTCATTTTTATCAGGCAGCATATCTGTAACCGCAAGAACACCGTTCTTTTTAAGCACCCTGTACGCTTCATGATAAAATTTCTCACGTGTATTGAAATGATATTCGCAGTCGAGGGCAGAGACCTTTGTAAAAGTCTCTGCTTCAAAATCCGTACTGCCTGCATCACCTGTCATAAAAGTTATTGAACTTCTTTCAAAGTCAGGTTTTCGCTTTTCTGCCTCCTCTATCTGTTTTTCAACAATATCCATAGCAGTTATCGATATTCCCGGATAAAGTCCAGCCCAGTAGTAATCCTGTTCTCCACAGCCACAGCCTACATCAAGAAGTTTGTCACCAGCCGAAAATCCCCCTGCCTCTGAAAGCAGACGTGCAAGGTTTTCACACGCTTTATTATAATTACTGCAATTTCTCCAAAAACCTACATTCATCCAGCGTGCAGAACGGTTTACCCCTTTTAATCCTGGAACTATATCATAGTCCATATCCTCATAATATTCCGTCGCACTCTTATGAACATCTGTCATATGAGTTAAAAATTTACTTATATTCATATCATTTTACCATTTTAAAGAAATTAATTTTTTTGCCATAGTTCAGCATATCTGCAATATGTTCTCTGGTTACTTCTGACCATCTGAAACCAAGTCTGCTGAGAATATCACAGGTTTTGTCGTTGACTACCGCACAGATACCACCGTCAGCCGATATATATGTTCCGGAGTGCAGAAGAAGTGTATCTATATCCTGTCTGAAATTCTCGTCCTTATATTTATCATAAACAAAGTCAAAAAATTCATCAAACTCCATTATATCCATTTTTTCCTGCATACCTGAATCACGAAGTTTTTCATAAAAATCCCTCATGCTCAGCTTATTTGGATTATAGATATGATACGTACCACCAGCGGTTTCTTTAGTCAGTGCAAGCCTGACTACTGCGTCAGCACACTCATCAACAAACGAAAAATCAAGGATAGAAGCGTCAATATCAGGCATTGCCTCAAGATTAAAGAACGACTGCATTATAAGGTAGAATGAATTTGAACTGATGTTTTTCTGAAAATGACCGTTATGAGAATCAAAAAGGACTGTTCCTATACGGTATATATCAGCTTTGATGCCTTCTTTTCTGCACTGTACAATCAAATCCTCAGCTTCTTTTTTGGTCTGAACGTAGTACTCTTCTGAAAGTTCTGTATCTGCATATGTATTTTCTGTAAAAAGTATACCTGCTCCGGCAGAAATATTTTCAGATACTCTTGTAGTAGAAAGATGACACAACCTTTTTTCAATACCGGTCTTGCAGAACTGAATCAGATTCCTGACGCTTGTTACGTTGCTTTCGCTGAAATCCTCATATCTTCCAAAATGCTGTACTTTTCCTGCACAGTTGAATACTATTTCAATTTCATTGGCAAGCTTTATATACTCAGTGTTATCTATGCCTAACTTATGGGCAGAAAGTTCACTTTTTATAAAATGAAGTCTGTTTCTGAATTTTTCAACAAATCCGTTTCCGAAATAAAATTCAAGATTTTCAGTAAGTCTGATTTCATAATCGTTTCCTCTTGCAGTAAGATAAATTTCAGCGTATGTATCTCTGAGAAGTTTTTCAGCAATATAAGCTCCGATATACCCTGATGCACCTGTTATCATTACTTTTTTCGGTCTGAATGAAACTATTTCAGTTATCTGACCCGTATCACATGATATATCTTCAAGATATTTACTATATAACATATCCACACGTTCAGCAATATTGTCATCTGATACTGAATAATATTCTTTTCTGAATTTTTCCATACGCTCGTTGAAATAAATCCCATTACGCTTTTTTATATGCTTTGCAAGCTGTTCAACGGTCTGATAACGGAATATCAGATTTAATTCCATTTCATAATCTTCATTCAGCTTGTTATACATATTTATTCCCTTTACGGAATCGCCACCGAGTTCAAAGAAGCTGTCTGTTATACTGAAATCGCTTATACCAAGAGCGTCGCTGAAATATTTATACAGTACCTTTTCATTTTCAGTTTCCGGAACAATAATGTTTCGTTCGTCTGAAAGCAAGTCCATACAGGCAATTTTTTTTCTGTCTATCTTTCCGTTTGCAGTAACCGGAAGTCTTTCAATACGCTTTATAACAGCGGGCATCATGTATGCAGGACTCTGTTCAGAAATAAATGCTCGTATATCATCTTCGGCAACAGGTTCGGCGGAAGTATAAAATGCGATAATATTATTTTTATTATGGGTACTTACAACAGCAGTAGCAGATTCTATATTCTCCATTCTTAGTAAAGATGACTCTATTTCACCGAGTTCTATACGATATCCGTTTATTTTTACCTGATTGTCACGCCGTCCTTTAAATTCAACATATCCTTCGGAATGCATAATGCCCATATCGCCAGTTTTATATATACGTCCCAGTTTAGCGTGTTCAATAAAGGCAGACTCAGTTTTTTCTTTGTCTCCGCAGTAGCCCAGCGAAAGACTTTTCCCACCGATAGCTATTTCACCCTCAATCATAGGTGGACATATATTATTATCTTTTCCGATAATATAAATCTGCTGATTTGAAAGCGGATATCCATAAGGTATAGTGTTCCAGTTTTCTTTAACTTTTCCAATCGGATAGAATATAGACCATATACCGCCCTCTGTAGCACCTCCGAGACTGATGATTTCAGCATTTGAATATTTTTCCCTTATCCTGTCAGGGAGGTCAGTAGGAATATAGTCACCACTAAGCATAACAAGTCTAAGTGAATCAGTATCTTCAAGTGTTATATTTATATTTCCGTCCGTCATATCAAAGTAGTTTTCAGAACAATCAGATTTTCCGGACATCATAAGCGAAAATATTGCAGGCACTGAGTTCCATACAGTTACAGAATTGTCTGTAAGAAGTGACGAAAGTTCCGAAATATTTTTGCTGTCCTGAACAATAACAAGTTCAGCTCCTGCAAGAAATGCACCGAAAATATCATAAACTGAAAGGTCAAATGTAAATGAAGATACGCCAAGAAGTACATCACAGGAAGATACTTTGAATCTTCTGTTTATATCAGCAATAGTATTCATAGCACCGCCATGCGTCATGACAACACCTTTCGGTCGTCCTGTACTTCCCGAAGTATAGATAATATAAGCAGTATCGTCTGTTACCGGATAAGAATGCTGTTTTTCGGAAACAGGATATTCAGAAAGAACAGAAATATTTTCCTTTGTTATTTCAAAATCAGCATGGCTGTTTTCAAGAATAAACTTTTTTCTTTCTTCCGGAATATCGGGGCTTATCGGAACATATGACGCTCCGCATTTCAGAACCGCTAAAATTGATGCAATTGTATCAATATTCCTGTATTCGTATACGGCTACTGTACTGTTTTTCTTTATACCGTTTTCTTCAAGCCCCGAAGCTATTCGTTCTGACTTTTCATTAAGTTCCGCATATGTACAGGATTCATTTCCGGCAGTTACAGCTGTTTTATCGGGCATTGCCTTTACAGTTCTTTCAAAAGCCTCAATAAGAGTAGGAACATCATATTTCATATCAGTGGAATTGTACGTCTCTATCATATCACGCTCTTTGCTGTTCAGATGAGAAGTTATATTGTCATCAAGGGTTAAAGCAGTATTTTCAATAAAATCAATAAATTCAGAAAACATCTTTTCAATAAGTTCAGTTTCAAAAAGCTGTGAAACGTAATCCCATGTAATGCTTATACCATTATTGTCGTTCATAACCTGACAATCAAGATAAACCTGTGAAGTTTGGCTGACACTGTATACAATATCTCCGACGTCGTCAATATTCATTGAATCCTGATTTTCAAATATCATTCCTGTAAAAACATAGGGAAAAAGAAGCTCTCCGTTTCTGTTATTTTTACGGGATATATTCCGTATGACGCTTACTCCGTCATATGCTTTGTGTTCAAGATTTTCCGCAATACGTTCCTGAACGTTCCGGCATACGTCACGGAACTTTCCGCTTTCGGTCACGTCAACCAGCATAACAGATGTAAAGTCTCCAATCATATCATTTACTGACGCACTGAACGGAAATCTTGTGAATGTAGTGACATTAAGAGTAACTGTTTCAGTACTGCTGTAATAAGCAAGTATTCTCCCGTAGACAGTCATAAGAAAAACAGAGGGAGTTATTCCGTATGACAAAAGAACTTCTTTGACAGCAGACCATTTTTCTGATGATATGTTATATCTGCATCGGCTGAATAACGGTTTATGTATATCAGAAACAGCCGTTTTCATAGGTAGCGATGGTGCGCCGGCAAAAGTATCTGCCTGTTCATTCCAGTATTTTTCAGATTCAGCATAATACTGTGAATTTTTCATTTCATTAAGCGAAAGAATATAATCATGAAAATTAAAACTCTCATTCTTTGGTGCAGTAGTTTCGGAAGAATAATACTGAAGAAGTTCTTTTATAAAAATTCTCATACTTATTCCGTCAGCAATCAGCAGGTCAAATCCCACAAGAAGCCTTACCTTACTGTCTGAAATCCTGAACGCCCTAAACTCAAAAAGCGGAAATTTATGTACATCAATTACTTTATGGGAATGTTCCTCACGTGCATTTAAAAGTATTTTTTCCTGTTCTTCCGGTGAAAATCTTCTTATATCTTCTTCTAAAATAATGTAGTCTTCAGTTTTTTCAAGTATACGCTGTGTGCCTTCAGGAGATACAACCATTCTCAGCATTGGATTATCTCTTATTACTTTGTTAAGTGCATTACTGAGATGTGGAATATCAAAATCATTTTCGACTTCATAGTATGCGTGTGTAGAAATATTTCCAAGCCGGATTCCGCTGTTTCTGCCGATAAAATATGACATCTGAATATCTGTAAGTGGAAAACTTCTGTATTTTTCATCATCACTGCACTGTACGGCTTTATATATAACTTTGTCTGAATCACTGCTGTTTCCAGTGTTTTCCCTTATGTATTCTGCAATATTACGTACAGTACCGAGTATCATGAATTTTCTGAAAGAAATATCTACTCCGAACTGTTCTTTTATATCGTTCACTATTGAAATCATAGCCAGCGAATCACCGCCGAGTTCAATAAACTGACCGTTTACATTAATATCGTCAGTTCTGAGATACTTTTTCCAGATTTCAGAAATCTTTATTTCTGATTCATTTCCGGCATATGTATAAACAGAATCTATTTCATAAGGGTCAGGAAGATTGTTTCTGTCGATTTTACCGTTTGAAGTCATCGGAAGATTATCAAGAATAATCACCCTTGAGGGAATCATATAATGCGGAAGATTTTCTGCTGAATCGTTTCTTATTCTGTTTTCGTCTGCCTGACTGTAAAGAGAGACATATGCACATATTGACTTTGCGCCATTATCCGACTGTCTTACAACCGCAACGGCATTTTTAACATAGCTTAATTTTTTTATGGCATTTTCAATCTCGCCAAGCTCTACACGGAAACCGTTTATTTTTACCTGATTGTCACGCCGTCCGAGAAGAACTATATAGCCTTCTGAAGAAATATAGCCATAATCTCCCGTATGATATATGCGACCGAAACGGCTGTTTTCGCAGAACTGAGCATTGGTTTTCTGAATATCATTGCAGTATCCCTCTGCAACTCCTGCTCCGCCGATACATATTTCACCCTTTGCACCTATCGGAACTATTTTTTCATTATTGTCAAGAATATAGACAGTCTGATTTCCCAGCGGATACCCATACGGAATAGAATTCCATTCGTCCCTTATACTATCAATATTATAAAAGATAGACCATATAGACGCTTCAGTAGCTCCTCCAAGACTTACCATGCGACAATCCGGAAACATTTTCATTGCTCTTTTGACAATATTCTTTGAAAGCCAATCACCACTGAGCATTACTAGTCGAAGTGGAAGAATGTAATTCATTTCCTGTTCTCTGTCTGAAAAATAATCTCCGTAGTAATTTGAAATGCTGTCTTCGTCGCTGTCTTTACCGAGAAAATCAACAATCAGTCTGAAAACAGCCGGTACAGAATTCCAGACAGTAACTCCTCTTTCAGAAAGTATGCTGACCATTTCCTCAACATTGTAAACATCGGGAACAAGTGCAAGTTCAGCACCTGCGATAAGAGAACCGAATATATCATATACAGAAAGGTCAAATCCTATTGAAGATACACACGCTAAAACGTCATCTTCTGTTACATTATAACGCCTGTTTATATCAAGAACCGTATTTACTACAGCATTGTGCTTTATGCATACTCCTTTTGGTTCTCCCGTACTTCCGGAAGTAAAAATAATATAGGCGGTATCGTCCGGATAATGCTTTACCGTATTGCTGTTTCCGATATTGTATGCTGAACAGTCAGTATTATCATCAATAACTAATTTACATTGACTTTTACGGATAATTGCATCTCTGCGATTTTCAGGCTGAACAACGTCAACGGGTACATATGTTGCTCCGCTTTTTAAAACTCCTATGATATTGACAATGGTAGAAATACTTCTTTTTCCTATAACCGCAACAGCATCTCCTCTGCCGACGTTATGTGAAAGAATATAATTGCAGACCTGCTCCGATTTTTCCCATAGTTCACTATAAGTTATTGTTTCGTCTCCGCACGAAACCGCCGTTTTATTCCTGTACTGTTCAAATCCGGAAACAAGAAGTTCCATAAGACTACAAACTGGAATATCACAGCTGGTATCATTATATCTGAGTATTTCCTTTTCGTCAGATTCAAGTATTTTTCCGATAAAGTTCTCATTAGTAAAGCTCTTTTCATCTGAAAAACTTCTGATATCATCGCACATCATATTGAACATTCTGCTGACAATCTCTTTGTCAAAACTGTTTCTGCGGTAATCAAGGTTTATATAAAGACCATTCTTATACTCATATATCTGACAGTCAAGAAGAACATCTGTAGTCTGACTACAGCCCCTGACTATATCCCCGAACGGAGAGTTATAGCTTATACTGAAATCATCATAAAGCATAGGAGTAAAAACAACAGGAAAACGTGCGCTTTCTGAATCATCTCTGCCGGCTATTTCCCTCATTACCTCTACACCATCAAACTTTCTGTTTCTGAGTGCTGATATAATCTGTTTCTGAATATGTTCCGCAAGATGTTTCATATCTGACTGTTCAGTATTTATATCTACAAGAAGTACGGAAGTAAAGTCTCCTATAGTACCTGATGCAACCGGTTTTCTGTTTGTAACCGGTACATTTACAGTAAATTCTGAAAGTCCGCTGTAACTTCTGAGCATTTCAGCATATACGGCAAGCATAAGCACATAGGGTTGAATATTATTTTTCAGTATATTGTGCTTTATTCTGCTCCATTCCGTCTCTTCTACAAAAAGACTGCATCTGTCAAAAACAGCATTTTTTCCTGTCATGTCTGAATTATAATGTGGTATATCGGGAGCAGGTGAAAGCCTTGTATTCTAATCAAGCCAGAAGTCTCTTGCTTTTTTATATTTTTTTGTCTCCGGAAGCTTTTCTCTTTCAAGACAGTAACTGAAAAAGCTGTAGTCACAAACCGGCTCTTCTTCAGGATTTTCGTAAAAATACTGTACTTTATCCACAAAAAGCTTTATACTCATTCCGTCAAAGATAAGCATATCAAAATCAAGAATGAATCTTATGTCGCAATCGCTGAGTTTCACGGCAGATATATGAACAGGATAACCGTCAATGCCGTTCCATATCCTGAATTTGCATTTTTCAAATTCCCTGTCAAGAAATTCTTTCTGTTCTTTTTCAGATGCATCTGTCATATCGGTCATTCTGATATGATAATGTTCAGTTCTGTCCTTGATTCTCAGGCAGATACCGGCAGACATTCTGCTGTTAATGGCTGGCTGTGAAATTATAGTTTTGTCCACTGCCTTTTCTATAAGCACAATATCGGCAGACGAAACTTTAAGTTCATAAATAACTTTGGTAGCGATTTCCTCTTCGTTACGTCCTATCACATATGACCTCTGAAGCTCAGTAAGCGGATATTCAGATGATAAAAATTTTATGTTTGTTTCCATTGATAACCGTCCTTTCGCTGATATTACCTGTTCTTTTTATAGCCAAACTCCATTGAATGAAGAAGTATCTGATTATCATTCAGATTAAAGCACGGAGCAATTTTTTCATAAACCATGTCTCCTATCGAACAGCTTCCTATGCCTGTTTTTTCTCCTGACATAGTAAGCATAGCAATAAGTATTCCTGATTCAATAATTCCGTAATAATAAGACATACCACCGTATTTCGGCATACCCGCTCCGACATTGTAAACAAAATAAACTGTGAACGCAGAACCTTCAGATATTTCTTTATTAGTAAAATAGTGGGCATCTGAAACTATTCCTTTTCCGTCGTTCATGAATACAATACTGTTCACAACAGGGTCATAATAATACAGACCCTCTCTTATTCCTTCAACTCTTCCGGCTTTGATATGAACGTATACATCAATGACGGCAAGACCTCCGGCAGACGGATAATATCTTTTATGTGTCTCCGGCTTGCTTTGCAGGATTCCCATAACAGAGGAAAAATCATAATATGATATGACATCATCTGAAAACTCCCTTACAGAACATCGGTTTTCAAGCAGTTCACCCTGTCCTGTTTTTTCAAGAATATAAGAAACATCTCCCGAAAACATACGGCGGTTTGTCTGCTTTATTCTGAACGCCTCAAGTTTTTCCCTGACAAATCTCATATCATCCGGATATTCATTATGAAAAAGCTTTTTCTGACTATAAAACAGTTCTGCAGGCGTAATGACGGATTTTACAAGAATCTTTTTTTTAATGAAATCCCTGATAAGACTATTAAGAAAAACTCTTTTATTTTCCGGAAAATGTTCTTTAAGCTGTTCCGGAGTTGCACCGTCCTGAGCAATATAATAAAGTTCGGGGAAAAATTCTGCACATTTCTTTCCATAATTGAAACACTCTACTTTCAGTTCGCCGTTTTCTGTTTTAAACTGCACTGATGGTGACCAAAAATAAATATTATCCATTCAAATAAACTCCTTTCGATATAAGTTAGCACAGACTAATTAGAATTTAAAAATAACAGTTATCCGCTATGCCAGCATGATAACTTTATTCAGCAATTATCAAAAAACTGCCGTACCACATCAAATGAAACATCGACAGTACATAAACTGTCGTATTTTCTGTCACAGCATACCGATATAATCTGATTATTATGACAAGAAGTCATAAGTCTGCAATCAGTATATTCTTTCAGGACGCTGAATGATTCAAGCGGTGTATACAGCCCTGTTCCGAGCCTTTTTACATATGCCTCCTTGCGAGTCCAGATTACAAAAAAGCGTTTATATAAACCTAAATTATCGTATCCGCATATATAATCAGCCTCGTCAGGAGTAAATAATCTTCCGGCAATCTGAACGGCAGACACATTTTCGTTTATTCTTTCAATGTCAGCACCTGTTTCGGAATCACTGCTGACAAATACTACTGTTCTGTGATTGTGGCTTATAGAAAAAAAATAATCCGGAACAGAACTTATATACGGTTTTTCGTATTCGTTGTATTCAAATTCATAATTCGCCGGCATCAACCCCGTATCACAAGCTATACAGTACTTCATAAACAATTCAGCTGACAAGGAAACAAGTTTGTCCTTGTCAAAAATAAATCTGCCGATTTTTTCCCGACGTGCTGAAGATATTACAGATAAATATCTTTCACATTCTCCGAATTTTACCTTTTCGGGTATATACATGACTTTAACATAAAGTTCAGACATATTTCCTGATTCTCCTGTCCAGTATCTGTTTTAAATATCTGCCAGTTAGTAGACGCTAATGGTACGGAATAAAAATAGTTAGTGTTTACTAACTAGATTAATATTAACATATCATGATGCATTTGTCAATAGATTGTTGGAAAAAATTGTAGATTTCTACAAAAAACAATCAGTAAAAAACGCCAAAATCATCATTTTTAACAAAACAGGAAATTTCATTAGATTCAGGTCTGAATAAACTGATTCAAAGTTTAAAAATAAAAGTTGCACAGAATATCAA
>CAMWGS010000026.1 GCA_947173865.1 uncultured Ruminococcus sp. | reverse complement strand
ATATTATATAATAACAAGTAACAGTAATGTTGCTGATTCTTTCAATGGAACAGGAGGAGTTGAAATGGGTATATTCAGCAGATTGGGAGACATTATTGAATCAAACATTAATGAACTGCTTGACAGGGCGGAAAACCCTGAAAAAATGGTCGGACAGATTGTCATTGATATGCAGAGGGAATTTAACAAAGCTGTTCAGAATTACGGCAGAGTTAAAGCGAATGAGAATCTTGCCGAAAAAAAGTATCAGGACGCTTTGAAAGTTTCTCAGAGCTGGGAAACAAAGGCTAAAACCGCTCTTTCTCAGGGTAATAGAGAACTTGCTAAAATGGTTCTTGTCAGAAAAGTCAAGGCAGATGAGGACGTTTCAGCTTACAGGGAAATGTATGAGTCTATGTCTGTTCAGGCTGAATCAGTCAGAAAACAAGTGGACGAACTGAAAATTAAACTTGATGAGGCTAAAAATCGTCAGGCTATACTTATGGCACGTTCAAGAATGGCTGACACAAAGAAAAATATTGCTAAGGCAACAGGTGGATTTGATGGTTCTTCCGCTATTGAAAAATTTAACAGAATGGAAGAAAAAATTGTCCGCAAGGAAGCAGAAGCAGACGCATTTTCTGAAATAGGTAATGCCGATGTACTGAAAAATTCCTTTGAACAGCTTGAAACAGATGCAAAGGCAGAAGCCGAACTTGCACGTCTTATGGCTGAAATGAACGTTTCCGAAGATTAAGAAAATAAACAGGTTCAGACTTGTTTATATAAAAATTCCCGTGTGGATTGAATAAAGAAAAGAGTTTTATATATGAGTAAAAAAAATAATGATAATAACTATCCTCGCAAGGTGTTCAGCTCAAGTATGGCTGTACTTTGTGCTTTGTTTGTCGCAATAACTTCAATTCTTTACATTCTCTACAAAGGCTGGAGTGCAAAGCTTGATTTTGAGAAGTGGAAAGATTATGATGAATGTGGCATTTGATTAAAAATATTCGGCAGGGCGGGAATTTTCCCGTCCTGTTTTTGTGTATGACTATTGATTAATTACTGTTAATGTGATATTATATAAGTATTAATTTTTGTAAAGGGAGATTTTATGCTTGTTTCTTTAAATAATATAAATAAATTCTATAACGGAAATCAGCTTCTGAATAATATTTCACTGACCGTCGATGAAAATGACAAAATCGGTCTTGTCGGAAATAACGGTTGTGGAAAGTCCACGCTTCTTAAAATAATTACAGGTTCAGTTGAACCCGACCGCTTCACCGAAAAGGATGGTATTATTTCAATAGCTTCAAAGACAACTATCGGTTATCTTGAACAGATGGGCGGACTTGATTCCGAAAAGACTGTAATGGAAGAAATGCAGAGTGTTTTTGAACCTGTTCACCGTGCTATAGACCGTCTGCGTGAAATTGAAATCGAAATTGAAACGGGTGATAATTCGTCGGCGGACGAGTACCAGCGACTTTCGTCGTGGATTGAAGCAAACGACGGTTATAATACTGATGTTAAAATAAGAATGATTCTGAACGGTATGGGATTCACCGAAAATGAACTGCAAAGAACGGTTTCGGGGTTCAGCGGAGGTGAAAAAACACGTCTTTGTATTTCAAAACTTCTGCTTGAAGAACCCAATCTTCTCATACTGGACGAGCCGACCAATCATCTTGATTTCAAAACGATAATGTGGCTTGAAGATTATCTGCGTTCATATAAAGGTGCGGTTCTCATTGTATCGCATGACCGTTATTTTCTTGACCGTCTTTGCACTTCCATATGTGAAATAGAAAGAGGTACGCTTACACGCTACAGGGGAAATTATTCGGCATTTGTGAGGCAGAGAGAGGAAAACGACACCCGTCGTGCGAAAGAGTACGAAATTCAGCAGAAGCAGATTGCAAAACTTGAAGATTATGTTGCAAAGAATCTTGTACGTGCTTCCACAACTAAAATGGCACAGAGCAAACGTAAACAGCTTGAAAAAATGGAACGTGTGGAAAAGCCTTTCCACGAAACGAAAACCGCAAAAATACGCTTTACCTATCCCATAGAACCACCGATAGACGTTCTTAAAGTAAAAAACGTTGATATATCGGTTGGGGAGGGTAGTTCACGAAAGACTCTTGTTGATGAAATAAATTTTGAAGTCCGCAGGGGAGAAAAAGTAGGAATAATCGGTGATAACGGAATAGGAAAGTCAACGCTTCTGAAAATAATTCAGGAAAAACTTGCACATAAAGGCACTGTCCACTGGAACAGTAATATTAAAATATCTTACTTTGAACAGGAAAGCACTAATCTGAATCGTGAATTAACCGTCATGGAGGAAATACACAGTCGTTATCCGTCGATGTCTGATTTGGAAGTCCGCAGTCTGCTTGCACAGGTAAGACTTACAGGTGAGAATGTTTTCAAGGAAACGGGAGTTATCAGCGGTGGAGAACGTGCAAAACTATGCTTTGCCATTATGATGCAGGAACACGGAAACGTACTTATCCTCGACGAACCGACGAACCATCTTGACCTTTCGTCAAAGGAGGCGATAGAAGAAGCACTTGCCGAGTATACGGGAACAGTTATTTTTGTTTCGCATGACCGTTATTTACTCAGCAAAATTTCTGACCGTCTTATTGAACTTACAGACGGCACATATCGCTGTCATAATTACGGTTTTGAGAAATATCTTGACGTACTGCGTGACGAACAGGCAGAACAGAAAAGAATTGCCGACGCAGAGAAGTTTGCGAAATCAGCGGAACTTGCCAAAGAAAAAGCCGTAAAGACTTACCGCAGCAAACAGCAGAGAAGTGCCGACGCTGCCCGAAAGAACGAGATGAAACGTCTTGAAAAGGAAATAGACGGTTTACAGGCAAAAATTGATGCACTTACGGAAGAAATCGCCAAAGAAGAAGTTTACAGTGATTATGAATTGATGAGTACAAAGTGTACTGAAATCGAACAGCTTAAACAGCAGATAGACGAAAATTTTGACAAACTTATTGAACTCGAAGAACAGTGATAATTTTTTACAACTTATATACTGTTCAATTGTCGAAATTTAACAAAAATTGTTTTACATAAAAAAACATATTGAAAAATTCCTGCCGATATGATATAATAATAATTAATCATTCTGCGGTGAAAACCGTAATAAAATACCGGAGGTTTATACTATGAAACACATTCAGACAATCAATAAGGCTAACCTTAAGGAGTCAGCTCAGAAGGGCGGATGTGGCAAGTGTCAGGCTTCATGCCAGTCTGCTTGCAAGACTTCATGCACAGTTGCTAACCAGAAGTGCGAGAGATAAGAAATTTTCCCTGCATTTCCCCTTGAGGCAGTATTGTTATAATGCTGCCTCAATTTTTTAGTTATGAGGTGAATATTATGGTATTCAGTTGTCAGATGTGCGGTGCAAGTCTTAACGTACAGTCGGGTATGCGTATATGTAAGTGCGAATACTGTGATTCCGTTCAGACCGTCCCCGACCTCAGCAGTGAAAAGAAACTGCAACTTTTCAATAAAGCCAACAGCCTGCGTTTTGCCTGTGATTTTGACAGAGCGTCAGACGTTTACAGGGATATTGTGAACGATTTCCCCGAAGAAGCCGAAGCCTACTGAGGACTTTGTCTGTGTAAGTATGGCATTGAGTATTTCGTTGACCCTGAAACACAGAACAGAGTGCCGACCTGCCACCGTACTTCTTTTGAAAAGATTCAGGATATTCCTGAGTTCAGGAAAGTTCTTGAATACTCGGACGTAAGTTTGAGAAATGTCTATATACAGCTTTCGGAGGTAATTAACGGTATTCAGCAGAGAATACTTGCCATTGCCGTGAACGAAAAGCCTTTTGATATGTTACAAGGAAACCGACGAAAACGGAAAGCGTTCAGCGGACGCATTTCTTGCCGAAAAACTGTATTCCGAACTTACCCAGCAGAATATAAAAGTATTTTTTGCACCTGTAACCCTCAGAGATAAACTTGGTACGGAGTTTGAACCTTACATATATTCGGCGATAAATTCCGCACAGATTATGATTTGTGTCGGAACTTCTGCGGAACATTTCGACTCCGTGTGGGTCAGAAATGAGTGGAGCAGATTTATCGAACTTATGAAAAAAGACAAGTCGAAAATACTTATTCCATGCTATGAGAATATGTCAGTAAGTCAGTTGCCTATTGAGTTCAGGGATTTCAGGCACAGAATTTATTTGAAACAAATGCTTTCGAGAACGTTGTGAAAAACATTCAGGACATAATGAAAGCAAGCGAGGGTGCTAAATCTCAGTTAAATGTACTTATGGAGCAGTTTGAGGGACAGCTTAGAAATGAACGTAATAAGTTGCGTATGCTCGAAAATGTACATCATCAGCAGATGGTCTACGAAAAGAAAAACGCTAAAAAGCTTTTTAAAAAAGAATATATTCCGCCTTTGGCTCTTGCAATTCTTGAAATTATGATTGTTTTTATAATTGCAATGATACTTCTTGGAATTGCAATCAGCTTTGATTTAAGTGCGTCATTTGTGCTGATAGGTATGTTTGTTTTGGGGGTAATACCTTTTTTTATAGCTATGCCCCGTATAAAAAAACGTAATCAAAAAGCTCGTGAAGACCTTGCACGACGGCTTGCATACGACGAAAATGCTCCCGATTTTGACTATGGCAGTCAGAATAATGAAGTAGTTCAGCTTCGGGAAATGGCCATGAAAGAATATGATAAACAGCATTTTTCAATAGGAAAAATAATAGGACTGTATATTGTATATTGGTATTTTTCAAAGCTTATGATAATATATGTTGTGGAAATAATAGACTATCTTCCGATAGCTTCAGATTTCGTAGTAGCATTTTTTCATTTGATATTTCCTGTTATTGCTCTTGTATTCATAATCAGGCGTAACATGAAACTAAAAAAACAACTCAACGAAAAGCTGGATATAATAAACAAGAAAAATAAAATCTGAAAGGAAAATTTAAAATGATACATAAGTATAAGTTAAACGGATTCAATATTGTTCTGGACGTGAACAGCGGTGGCGTTCACATCGTTGACGAACTCACATACGACCTTCTTGACAACGTTGAACCGCCGTTCACAGAAGAATGTCCT
Organism: uncultured Ruminococcus sp.; assembly: GCA_947173865.1. GTDB lineage: Bacteria > Bacillota > Clostridia > Oscillospirales > Ruminococcaceae > Ruminococcus. The sequence continues at coordinate 8,568 of CAMWGS010000026.1, read as the reverse complement.
GAAAAGGTACTTGAGAAGCTTTCAAAGGTATATGATACAGAGGACATAAAAAACTGCTATAATGAAATAGTTGAACTTTACAACGACAAGATTCTTTTTTCTGATGACGACTATGAAAAGTATGCTGAATATTCAGTAGCTTCACCTGTAAAGGCAATGTGCCTTAATATCGCACACGACTGTAATCTTCGCTGTAAATATTGTTTTGCGTCAACGGGAGATTTCGGCAAGGGCAGAAAACTTATGTCTTTTGAAACAGGCAAGCACGCTATTGATTTCCTGCTTGAAAAGTCGGGCGACCGTCAGAACCTCGAACTTGACTTCTTCGGCGGGGAACCGCTTATGAATTTCGACGTTGTAAAGCAGATTGTAAATTATGCAAGAAGCCGTGAAGCAGAGTTCAACAAGAAATTCCGCTTTACTATTACTACAAACGGACTTCTTCTTGATGATGACAAAATTGATTTTATCAACAGGGAAATGTCTAATGTCGTACTTTCCATTGACGGCAGAAAAGAAGTAAACGACTTTATGCGTGTACGTGTTGACGGTACAGGCTGTTATGACAAGATTCTGCCTGCTTTCAAAAAGCTTGTTGACGGCAGAGGTGACAAGGAGTACTATGTAAGAGGTACTTTTACAAACCACAACCTTGACTTTGCTGACGACGTTTTTGCACTTTATGACGCAGGTTTTGACCAGATTTCAATTGAGCCTGTCGTTGGTGATTCGGACGAGTATGCACTTACCGAAAAAGACCTGCTTGATGTTTTCAATGAGTATGAAAGACTTGCAAAGAGAATTATCGAAAACGAAAAGAACGGTAAAAAATTCAATTTCTTCCACTTTATGATTGACCTTGACCAAGGACCTTGTGCTATAAAAAGACTTCGTGGTTGTGGTTGCGGAAACGACTACGTTGCTATTACTCCCGACGGTGATATTTTCCCGTGTCACCAGTTTGTCGGAATTGACGAGTACAAAATGGGCAACATTGATGAAGGTACTTTCAATATGGAAATGAAACAGGACTTTGCAAAAGCTCACGTTTATACAAAACCCGAGTGTAAGAAGTGCTGGGCTAAGTTCTATTGCAGTGGTGGTTGCAATGCCAACAACTATCAGTACATGGGCGACATCAGAACCGCACACAAACTTTCGTGTCAGCTTGAAAAGAAACGTCTTGAATGTGCGATTATGATGAAAGCTATCCGTATTTTCGGAGAACAGGAACAGTAATGGATATATGGGAAAAGCTTTACTTATCGGCAAAATCAGTACAGAATGAACATCGTATATCTGACTATGTGACAGCAGGGGAAGTGGCGGCAGCTGTACTTTCAGAGTCGGGCAGGATATACACGGGAGTTTGTATTGATACCTGTTCAACTCTTGGTATATGTGCCGAACACAACGCCATATTCAATATGATTACAAATGGTGAGAGCAGGATAGACAAAGTACTTGCTTTAATGCCCGACGGCAAAATATGTGCACCATGCGGAGCATGCCGTGAACTTATGGTACAGCTTATGTCTGATAGTTATAAAGACATAGAAATAATGCTTGATTACGAAACCCGAACAACTGTAAAATTAGGCGACATTACGCCTGAATGGTGGATATAATGAAACGTAAAACACGTACAATAACCGTCAATGACAGAAAATATGTATGGTGGTACGAAATAGGTGATTCAACAGCAGTTTTATTCTTGTCACCGAAAAACGATAAGACTTCAACCGTTAAAATAATCTTTAAAGACAGTTCATGTATAACAGAAAATCAGTTTGTTTTGAGTGTAATTATTAAAAAGGACAATGCTGAAAAATGTGTAACAGTAGTTGAGCCTGCAATGGCTGGTTTTGTTTTACCGTACTTGCAGGAGCAGGGGACTTTTACACCCCGTAAGCATATCGTAATTGACGGCCTTGAATTGCTTGAAAAAATGGGTTATGCAGTTGTCGGAATAAAAGAGGGTCTGTACTGGTGATAAGTTATGAAAAAAGTGGTAATATGTTTTGTAACGATAGTAGTTTCTTTGATTGTTGCATTGATTATTTATGATAATCACATGGAAAAACGTATACACAATGAAAAAATCTAACTCTGTAAACAGAATGCTTGTGCATATATGTATAAAAAGTACGGAATAGACGTTGAAGCGGTTGACGCAGAAGTAATTATGGACGACGATATATTCAGTATATTTGAGAGCGACAATGTTTATGTGACTGTGCGTGAGGGTGAAAATGAATATAATGTTGAAATAAGCGGAGTTGAAGAAAACGCTAATGGTTATGACGACTATCAGGCAGAAGAAATAGAAAACGTACTTATTAACATGATAAAAGCCGATATGAAAGACTTTGGGTATGATTTCTACACGAACTGAATGTACAGAAAATGTTACCGTGCAGGCAATATAAACAGTCTGAAAGACGTTCTTTCGGAACAAAATGAAAATTTATATGTTTATTGCGTGAATAAGGATTTTGAGGGAGTACCTGTTTTTGATTTTTTACGCCGTAATGTCAATAAATGTGAGTTTTACTCTTTTTCGTCTCAGGAAATTCTTGATGATTTCATAGAGAACGGTTCAAGTAGCTTTATTGAAGCATATGCACCGTTTATTACTGGCTACCGTGTAGTTGATTTTCCGAAACGTGATAACGAGTGCAGGACGTTCGACATAGCAAAATATAATGACTTATTGTATTATTTACCATATGAAAATATTTACGGCAAGCCTGAAAAGGTTTTCAGTGAAATTTCGGAATCTACTTTTGACTGTGTAAACGGTGAATATGAGTTTTTATCGGCATATAGTCTTGAAGAATGTGGTTAGAATGTTAATGTGTGGATACCGATTCCCGACGACAAAGCCAACAAAGAATTCTATTTTGCCTTTGAGTATTACGATAAATACAAAAAATACAATATACGGGAAACAAAAAAATGTCAGATAATCGGAGATTATTCGTTTAAGGAGTTTTGGAATTCCAACGAGTCTAATATGAAAATAGCACTCTTATGCAAATAATAAAAAGCCCGAAAGTAATTTACTTTCGGGCTTGAAATTTTTATATACTTTTTTATACTATCGGAGCAATCGGGACTGTATTGTGTTCAACGTAAGATTCGTTTTTTACGACTTTAACGTGACCGTAGCAGTCCATACCAGTACCGGCAGGGATAAGCTTACCGATAATAACGTTTTCTTTAAGACCAAGAAGTCTGTCGCTCTTACCTCTGATAGCTGCATCTGTGAGAGCCTTTGTAGTTTCCTGGAATGAAGCGGCAGACATAAAGCTGTCTGAGTTGGACGAAGCTTTTGTGATACCCTGAAGAACGGGACTTGTCTGAACAAGCTGGAGGTCAAATTCACCTGCATCAATTCTTGCCTGAATTTCTTCATTGATAGCGTCAATTTCCTTGCTGTCAACAAGAGTACCGGGGAGAAGATAACTGCTACCTGTTTCCTCGACCTTAATCTTGCGGAGCATCTGTCTTACGATAACTTCAATGTGCTTGTCGTTGATGTCAACACCCTGTAAACGATAAACTTTCTGAACTTCATTTATAATATAGTTCTGAACAGCCTGTGTTCCGAGGATATTAAGAATGTCGGCAGGGTAAATATTACCTTCGGTAAGACGTGTTCCCTTTTCAATCTGTTCGCCTTCCTGAACCCTGATTTTAAGGTTGTAAGGAATCATATAATTTTCAACTTCGCCTGTTTCGTCGTTTGTGACAACGATATTCTGAGTTGTCTTGATTTCCTCAATGTGAATAGTTCCCGAGATTCTGGAGAGAATGGCAGCACCCTTTGGACGTCTGCTTTCAAAAAGTTCTTCAACACGGGGGAGACCCTGTGTAATATCTTCGGCATCGGCAGAAGCAACACCACCTGTGTGGAATGTTCTCATAGTAAGCTGTGTACCGGGTTCACCGATTGACTGGGCAGCGATAACGCCGACTGCCTCACCGACTGAAACAATATTGTTGTTTGCGAGGTTAGCACCGTAGCACTTCGCACAAACACCCGTCCTTGCTTTACACTGGAGAACAGAACGAATTTTGATTTTCTCAACGCCTGCGTCCATGATTTTCTTTGCATCGTTGTCTGTAATAAGCTTGTTGCGTGATACAATAAGTTCACCTGTTGCGTCTCTGAGGTCTTCAGAAAGGTATCTTCCGACAAGACGTTCTGCAAACGGTTCAACTACTTCGTTTCCGTTCTTGATTTCGTAAACTTCAATACCTTCAGTAGTTCCGCAGTCTTCCTCACGAATAATAACGTCCTGAGAAACGTCAACAAGACGACGTGTAAGATAACCCGAGTCGGCTGTACGGAGAGCGGTATCAGCAAGACCTTTTCTCGCACCTCGTGAAGCAATGAAGTATTCGAGAATGTTAAGTCCTTCACGGTAATTTGCACGAATCGGAATTTCGATAACCGTACCGGAAGTATTGGCGATAAGTCCACGCATTCCCGCAAGCTGACGAATCTGTGAAATTGAACCTCTCGCACCTGAGTCAGCCATCATCCAGATAGGATTGTATCTGTCGAAGTTTTCCTTGAGTTTCTTTGTAACTTCGTCTGTGGTATTAGTCCAGAGTGCGATAATTTTCTTTGTTTTTTCCTGTGCGGAGATATAACCGAACTCGTATTCGTTTGTAATCTGTTCAACTTCTGCATCTGCCTGTGCAAGAATATCTTTCTTTTCAGGCGGAATTGAAGCATCACAAACGGCAACGGTGAGGGCTGCCCTTGTTGAATATTTATAACCAAGAGCCTTGATTCTGTCAAGAACTTCGGAAGTTGTTGTTGTACCGTGAATCTTTATACAACGCTCGATAATGTCGGAAAGCTGTTTTTTGCCGACAAGGAATGAAACTTCAAGGTCAAACTGCTTATCTGAGTTTGTTCTGTCAACATATCCGAGATTCTGCGGAATATTTTCATTGAAAATAAGTCTGCCGACAGTTGCATCAATAATTTTTGAAACCTTTTTGTCACCGATATCCTTGGTAATTTTAACCTTGATATTGGCGTGAAGTGATATATCATGTTCATTGTAAGCCATGAGTGCTTCGTTAACGTCACGGAACACCTTGCCTTCACCTGGTTCGCCAGGTTTATCCATAGTAAGATAATATGAACCAAGTACCATATCCTGAGACGGAACAGCAACAGGTTTACCGTCTGAGGGTTTGAGAAGGTTATTAGCTGCGAGCATGAGGAAACGTGCTTCTGCCTGTGCCTCGGCCGAAAGAGGAAGATGTACAGCCATCTGGTCACCGTCGAAGTCAGCGTTAAATGCAGAACATACGAGAGGGTGAAGCTTTATTGCACGACCTTCAACGAGAATCGGTTCAAAAGCCTGAATACCGAGACGGTGGAGAGTGGGGGCACGGTTAAGCATAACGGGGTGGTCCTTGATAACATCTTCAAGAGCGTCCCATACTTTATTGTCTGCACGGTCAATGAGTTTTCTTGCACTCTTGATATTTGCAATAGCTTTTTTGTCAACAAGTCTTTTAAGAACGAAAGGCTTGAAAAGTTCAAGAGCCATTTCCTTCGGGAGACCGCACTGGTACATTTTAAGTTCAGGACCTACAACGATAACGGAACGTCCCGAGTAGTCAACACGCTTACCAAGAAGGTTCTGACGGAAACGTCCCTGTTTACCTTTAAGCATATCGGAAAGGGACTTCAATGCACGGTTATTAGGACCTGTAACGGGTCTGCCGTGTCTGCCGTTGTCAATAAGAGCGTCAACGGCTTCCTGTAACATTCTCTTTTCGTTTCTTACGATAATATCGGGGGCGTCAAGTTCAAGCATTCTCTTAAGACGGTTGTTTCTGTTTATAACACGTCTGTAGAGGTCGTTGAGGTCAGAAGTTGCATAACGTCCGCCGTCGAGCATAATCATAGGACGGATATCGGGCGGAATTACAGGAACAGCTTCAAGAATCATCCACTCAGGCTTGTTTCCTGAAAGACGGAATGCTTCAATAATCTGAAGTCTTTTAAGAAGCTTGACTTTTTTCTGACCTGCGGGGAGTCCGACGAGTTCGGCTTTAAGGTCGTCGGCAACTATTTCGAGATTGTTTCTCCACTCAACATCAATAAGTCCTGTAAACTTCATACACTCCTCACAGGTACATTCTGTGGGCTTGTTAAGACAGTTGACTTTTTTAGTGCCAAGATAAATCTTACCCATATCAACAAGACGTTTTTTATGTGTGTCATATCTTGTGGGGTCATATTCGTTAAGAAGCTTTTTTATTGCTTCTGCACCCATTTCTGCCTTGAAATCGTCACCGTACTTTTCAAGGTAGGAAAGATATTCCTTTTCAGAGAGCATCTGTTTTTTGATAAGTTCTGTATTTCCGGGGTCGGTAACTATATATTTTGTGAAATAGAGAACTTCTTCAAGACGTTTCTGTGAAATTTCAAGCACCTGTCCTATTCTGGACGGAGTACCCTTGAAATACCATATGTGTGAAACGGGAGCGGCGAGTTCAATGTGTCCCATTCTTTCACGACGGACTCTTGCTCTTGTTACTTCAACGCCACAGCGGTCGCATACCTTGCCTTTAAAGCGGATTTTCTTGAATTTGCCACAATGGCACTCCCAGTCCTTAGTAGGTCCGAAAATTCTTTCACAGAAAAGACCGTCACGTTCTGGTTTCTGAGTTCTGTAATTTATGGTTTCGGGTCTTTCAACAATGCCGTAAGACCAGCTTCTTATCTGTTCCGGTGAAGCAAGACCAATTTTTATCGATTCAAAAGTATTAAATTCCAAACTGCTACCTCCTGCAAAATAAATGCGGAATGTGTAATCCGGAATACGAAACTGCCGAAAAAATTTTCAGACAGTTTCGGATTCGGCATTCATAAATACGAATAATTTAGTCCTCGTCAGAGGAATCATCAATATCAAGGCTGTCAAAAAGGTCGTTTTCATCATCGTCGTCGAGAGAAAGTTCCTCGTCATCGAATGAGAATTCATCATCAGTATATTCCGCAGAATCTTCCTCATCACTTTCGTCGTCGTCAAAAGTGAAGCCTTCGTCTCTGATATCGTCATCAGAATAATTTGTGTTATCAGCGGTTTTTTCGTCTGAGAATGAATCACGTGACGGCATCGGGTCGTCATCGAAATTCTGCTTGAGGTCAATTTCTTCCTGATTTATGTCAAGAACCTTTACATCAAGACAGAGTGACTGCATTTCTTTGATAAGAACCTTGAATGATTCGGGAATACCAGGTGTAGGAACATTCTGACCCTTTACAATAGCTTCATAAGTGTTGACACGTCCAAGGGTATCATCTGATTTAACCGTAAGGATTTCCTGAAGTGTATAAGCTGCACCGTAAGCTTCCAACGCCCAAACTTCCATTTCTCCGAAACGCTGTCCGCCAAACTGAGCTTTACCACCGAGAGGCTGTTGGGTTACGAGAGCGTAAGGACCTACTGAACGTGCGTGAATCTTATCATCAACGAGGTGGTGGAGCTTAAGATAATACATATAACCGACAGTTACACGGTTATCAAACTTTTCACCTGTACGACCGTCATAAAGTGTGAATTTTCCGTCCTCATTCATTTCAAGAGCCTTGGGATTTATAACTTTGTCCATGGCGTTGAGTTCAAACATATCATCACGGTGAGCTTTATTTTTCTCGTTAGCCTCGTTGAATGAAGCACGGATATCATCTTCATGAGCACCGTCGAAAACAGGTGTCATGATATGCCAGCCGAGAGCTTTACAAGCCATACCAAGATGCACTTCGAGAACCTGACCGATATTCATACGTGATGGTACGCCGAGAGGGTTAAGAACGATATCAAGCGGAGTTCCGTCGGGGAGGAAAGGCATATCTTCTTCGGGAAGAATACGTGAAACGACACCCTTATTACCGTGACGACCAGCCATTTTATCGCCGACAGTAATCTTTCTTTTCTGAGCAATATAACAGATTACACGCATATTAACGCCTGCACTGAGTTCGTCGCAGTTTTCTCTTGTAAATACTTTTACATCAACAATAACACCTGACGCACCGTGAGGAACTTTAAGTGAGTTGTCTCTTACTTCACGTGCCTTTTCGCCGAAAATAGCACGGAGCAATCTTTCTTCCGCAGTAAGTTCGGTCTCACCCTTTGGTGTAACCTTACCAACAAGGATATCACCTGAATTTACCTCAGAACCGATACGGATAATACCGTTTTCGTCAAGATTTGCAAGAGCGTCGTCACCTACGTTTGGAATATCCCTTGTAATTTCTTCAGGACCAAGCTTTGTATCACGACATTCTATCTCATATTCCTCGATATGAACAGAAGTGAAAACATCTTCACGGACAAGTCTTTCATTAAGAAGAACAGCGTCCTCGTAGTTGTAACCTTCCCATGTCATGAAGCCGATAAGAGCGTTTTTACCGAGTGAAATTTCACCGTCGGCAGTTGCCGGACCGTCTGCGAGAACCTGCCCCTTTTTGACTTCTTCACCGAGTGTTACAATAGGTCTCTGATTTACGCAAGTACCCTGATT
>CAMWGS010000025.1 GCA_947173865.1 uncultured Ruminococcus sp. | reverse complement strand
CCCATTCCGAACACGGAAGTTAAGCTCATTGACGTTGATGATACTTGGTTGGTGATGACCTGGGAAAGTAGAACAATGCCGGCACTATGTTTAATCGGAAGTCTTTATGACTTCCGATTTTTTATTATATGTGCGTTAGTACAATGTCAGTACACCTTGCCCGCACGAGAGAGATACAGGTTCAATTCCAGTACGCACAACTGAAAGAAAGTCCGTTTCCAATGAACGGACTTTTTATATATGCCTTTTAAAATATCATATAACGGACAACTTTTTCAGCAATGTACTTTATTGCTAAGTGATTACAACTTGTTATAATGTGATTTAAAGGCAGTTAGGTGCAATTTTAAAATACGTTTTTATTCTTAAATTGCTCGTTGAAGAAATTTTACATAAAGTAAAAGACTGTCGATTTATTTCGACAGTCTTTTGGAGATATGAAAAAATTTATTCGTTGATAGCAGTTACAACGCCTGAACCAACTGTTCTACCACCCTCACGGATAGCGAAACGAAGTCCTTCTTCAATAGCGATAGGAGTGATGAGCTCAACGTCCATAGAAACGTTATCGCCAGGCATACACATTTCCTTATCAGCAGGGAGTGTAACTACACCAGTAACGTCAGTCGTTCTGAAGTAGAACTGAGGTCTGTAGTTGTTGAAGAACGGAGTATGACGACCGCCTTCTTCCTTCTTAAGAACGTAAACCTGACCAGCGAACTTTGTGTGGGGGTGAATTGAGCCAGGCTTACAGAGAACCTGTCCTCTTTCAACCTGGTCTCTTGTGATACCACGGAGAAGAGCACCAACGTTATCACCAGCTTCACAGAAGTCAAGAGTCTTACGGAACATTTCAAGACCTGTAACAACAGTGTTGAGCTTTTCATCAGAAAGACCAACGATTTCAACAGGCTCGTTAACGTTAAGACGTCCTCTTTCAACTCTACCAGTTACAACAGTACCACGACCTGAAATGGTCATAGTATCTTCGATAGGCATAAGGAAAGGCTTAGCATCGTCTCTTTCAGGGCTAGGAATGTATTCATCTACAGCAGCCATGAGTTCGAGAATAGGAGCGTAAGCGGGGTCGTTGATGTCATCGGGAGCTTCGAGAGCCTTAAGAGCAGAACCCTTGATGATAGGAGTATCATCGCCAGGGAAGTCATAAGATGAGAGAAGGTCACGGATATCCATTTCAACGAGTTCGAGAAGTTCTTCGTCGTCAACCTGGTCAGCCTTGTTCATGAATACAACGATTGCAGGAACGCCAACCTGACGAGCGAGAAGAATGTGTTCTCTTGTCTGAGCCATAGGACCGTCAGAAGCAGCACAAACGAGGATAGCACCATCCATCTGAGCAGCACCAGTAATCATGTTCTTAACGTAGTCAGCGTGTCCAGGGCAGTCAACGTGAGCGTAGTGACGAGCGTCTGTCTCATACTCAACGTGAGCTGTGTTAATTGTGATACCACGTTCTCTTTCTTCGGGAGCCTTATCAATCATGTCATAAGCTTCGTACTGAGCCTGACCCTTCATAGCGAGAGTCTTAGTGATAGCAGCAGTAAGAGTTGTCTTACCATGGTCAACGTGACCAATAGTACCAATGTTTACATGGGGTTTAGTTCTTTCAAATTTAGCCTTTGCCATTGGAAATTTCCTCCTTAAATAGAAAAATACAGTAACCTGTATAATATATTATAACAGATTATCATAATAAATTCAAGTGTTTTGGAGAATTTTTTCTCCAAAACACGAGATTGTCATTAGTTTTTGCTTCTTGAAGCCATAATTTTTTCAGCGATGCTCTTAGGAACTTCCTGATAGCTGTGGGGTTCCATAGTATATTGACCACGACCCTGAGTATTTGAACGGAGGTCGCTTGTGTAACCGAACATTTCTGAAAGCGGAACGAGAGCGTCAACCTGAACAGTACCTGTTCTTGCTTCCTGTCCCTGAATCTGTCCACGACGTGAGCTGAGGTCACCGATAACTGTACCTGTATATTCATCAGGAACAATAACAGCAACTTTCATGACAGGTTCCATAAGAATAGCGTTAGCCTGCTTGAGAGCTTCCTTGAAAGCGATAGAACCGGCAATTTTGAACGCCATTTCAGAAGAGTCAACTTCGTGGTAAGAACCATCATAGAGTTCAACCTTAACGTCAACAACTTCATATCCTGCGAGGATACCAGCCTTTGTTGCACCCTGAATACCAGCGTCAACAGCAGGGATATATTCTTTGGGAATAGAACCGCCGACAACAGAGTTCTTAAATTCGTAGCCCTTGCCTGATTCGTTAGGCTCAACACGGATTTTAACGTGACCGTACTGACCAGAACCACCGGACTGCTTCTTATACTTGTAATCGATATCTGCACTACCCTTGATAGTTTCCTTGTAAGCAACCTGAGGAGCACCGACGTTAGCTTCTACCTTGAATTCACGGAGAAGTCTGTCAACGATGATATCGAGGTGAAGTTCACCCATACCAGCGATAATAGTCTGACCTGTTTCCTCGTCAGTCCATGTCTTGAAAGTCGGGTCTTCTTCAGCAAGCTTTGCGAGAGCGATACCCATTTTTTCCTGACCTGCTTTAGTCTTAGGCTCAATAGCGAGCTGAATAACGGGCTCAGGGAATTCCATGGATTCGAGAATAATCGGGTGCTTTTCATCACAGAGAGTGTCACCTGTTGTAGTGTTCTTAAGACCTACAGCAGCGGCGATGTCACCTGAATAAACTGTAGTAAGGTCTTTTCTGTGATTTGCGTGCATCTGAACGATACGACCGAATCTTTCACGGTTGTCCTTAGTAGCATTAAGAACTGTGTCACCCTGATTTATTACACCTGAGTAAACACGGAAGAAAGCAAGTTTACCAACAAACGGGTCAGTTGCAATCTTGAATGCGAGAGCTGAGAACGGCTCGTCATCGGAAGAAGGTCTGTCTTCTTCTTCTTCTGTATCAGGGTTTACACCCTTGATAGCAGGAACATCAAGCGGAGAAGGCATATAGTCGATGATAGCATCGAGAAGCTTCTGAACGCCCTTGTTTTTATATGAAGTACCGCAGGTAACAGGAACCATGGTGTTTGCGATAGTGGACTTTCTGATACAGCTCTTGATTTCTTCGATAGAAAGCTCGCCTTCTTCAAAGTACTTTTCCATAAGAGCTTCGTCCATTTCTGCAACGTGTTCAACCATATCGTCGTGATACTGCTGAGCTTTTTCCTTCATATCTTCGGGGATATCTTCAACACGGATATCTTTTCCGAGGTCATCGTAATAAATGTAAGCTTTCATTTCAACGAGGTCGATGATACCTCTGAAATCTTCCTCAGCACCGATAGGGAGCTGAATAGGAACTGCATTACACTTAAGTCTGTCTTTCATCATGTCAACAACACGATAGAAGTCAGCACCCATAATGTCCATCTTATTTACATAAGCCATACGGGGTACTTTGTAGTTGTCAGCCTGTCTCCAAACGGTTTCAGACTGAGGCTCAACGCCACCCTTTGCACAGAGAACTGTTACAGAGCCGTCGAGTACACGGAGTGAACGTTCAACTTCAACTGTAAAGTCAACGTGTCCGGGAGTGTCAATGATATTGAGTCTGTGGCCTGCCCAGTAGCAAGTAGTAGCAGCAGAAGTAATTGTGATACCTCTTTCCTGCTCCTGTGCCATCCAGTCCATAGTAGCGCTACCTTCATGTGTTTCACCGATTTTGTGGTTTACACCTGTATAATAGAGGATACGCTCTGTGGTTGTGGTCTTACCTGCGTCGATGTGGGCCATTATGCCGATATTTCTTGTATTTTCAAGTGAACAATCTCTTGACATAATAATCCTCCTTTAAGACGCTTACCAGCGGTAGTGAGCAAACGCCTTGTTTGCCTCTGCCATTTTGTGTGTATCGTCACGCTTCTTGCAAGCACCGCCTGTGCCGTTAAGAGCGTCGAGGATTTCACCGGCAAGTCTTTCTTTCATAGTTTTTTCGTTTCTCTCTCTGGAATACTTTGTAATCCATCTGAGACCGAGAGTCTGGCGTCTTTCAGGTCTTACCTCCATAGGTACCTGATAAGTTGCACCGCCGAGACGGCGAGCCTTTACCTCGAGTTCAGGCATAATATTTTCCATAGCCTGTTCAAAAACCTCAAGAGCATCCTTGCCTGTCTTTTCAGCTACGATTTCAAAAGCACCGTAAACAATTTTCTGAGCAACGCCCTTTTTACCGTCAAGCATTATGTTGTTAATGAGACGTGTAACGAGCTTTGAATTGTATACAGGGTCCTGTAATACATCACGCTTTGCGATATTACCTCTTCTTGGCATTTTCGCTTCCCTCCTTCACATAGATTCATGAATTCATAGGTACTCGTACCGACCGATTACTGTCCTGACGGGACAAACTTCACCGGTCAGGTGCGTCAGAATGCAGAGGATTTCATAAAAATCTATATAAAATCTCCGCATTATCTGCGGTAGTAGTTATCCTATTTTTAAAATACAGCAGTTTAACGACCTGCAAAAGTCAGTTTTCAGAAGAAATAATTACTTCTGCTTAGGTCTCTTTGCACCGTACTTGGAACGAGCCTGAGCACGATTTGCAACGCCCTGAGCGTCGAGAGTACCTCTGATGATGTGGTAACGTACACCAGGAAGGTCCTTAACACGTCCGCCTCTGATAAGAACAACGCTGTGTTCCTGAAGGTTATGACCGATACCGGGGATGTAAGATGTTACTTCATAACCGTTTGTGAGCTTAACTCTGGCAATTTTTCTCATAGCTGAGTTAGGCTTCTTAGGTGTAGCAGTTCTTACAGCAGTACAAACGCCTCTTTTCTGAGGTGAACTCTGGTTAATCTGAACCTTCTTCTTTGCATTGTAGCCCTTCTGAAGAGCGGGAGCTGTGGACTTAACCTCCAGGTCTTTTCTGCCCTTACGAACGAGCTGGTTAAATGTAGGCATATTCTTCCTCCTTTTCCCAAAAATTTATGTGTTTATAATAGCACACTTACATATTATAACCAAAAAAATACGGCTTGTCAAGTGTTTCACTCAAAAAAGCCGTATTTTTATCAATATTTTGTTATATTTCCCATGAAATAAGCTGTTTGCGGTCAAGAAGTTAGATATTATTAGTAAAAAGCCAGTTTTCCAGTGTATCATTTTTGCCTGCCGAGATGTAAGCATAGTACATCATAATAAGCGTAGCGTCAACAGAATCAGTGAAACCGTCTTTGTTAAGGTCAGCAGCTTTTCTTTGGTTTTCGTCAAAAGTTCCGATATTTGAAGCTGAAAGTTTTGCATATTCCATAAGTACGGCAGTAGCGTCAACAGAGTCAATAAAGCCGTCGTCGTTTATGTCACCCAGAGTGAATTCAGATTCAGAAACAGTTACATCAAAGAAATTTTCACCATAAAGACCGTTTATATTTTCTGTGAGATATATTCTGTAAGTACCTGTTTTGGAGTTGTCAAAAGAGGAAGTATCGACACGGCTGTTATCAGTCATATCATAAGGAACGCTGCTGAAAGGAGTTCCGTCGGTTTTTATGCCGTCTGAATGCCATTTACCGCCTGAGAGGTCAAGTTCTTCACCGACTACATAAGCCGTTTTTGTTGGTAGGGAATCAATGGTTATGTTGATATATGCTGAAACTGTAGTAGTGGTGGTAGTTGTTGTTTCAGGTTCTTTGACAGTTACTTCAAAATAATCTTCTGCATACATACCCTCTTTTGAAGCTTTTATGTAAATTCTGTAAGTACCAACTTTTGTGTTATCAAATTCAGATATATCAATATATGAATCACTGAATCTATCATCGTGTAAATCTGTCATGTATTTTATTGATGCGGGAATTACAACATCTGTATTATATTTTCCTGTACATGAGTAAGTACCGCCTGAAAGGTCTAATTCTTCGCCGATAACATAGGCAGTTTTTTCAGGAAGTGATAATATATTAATATTAAATTCAACAATGGTAGTAGTTGTAGTAGTAGTGGTAGTTGAAGTAGTTGTTGTGGCACATAATGTTGTAGTTGTCTGAGGTGTACTGCCCGAGTCGTTTACTGTAATACGTCCCGTAAGGAAAGTGGGGGCGTAACTGCTTCCTGTGGGTAGTTTACATGACATTGCGGTAGTTACCCATTTGAAGTCATATGTATTTGGATTTACAATTTCCGATACGTGCAGATTGATTGTTGCAACTATATCGTTTTCATTTAGCGAACCGTCACTAATTATTGAGAAGTTCAGGAAATTTCCCGATACTTCATATGTTACGGAAGAACCGCCGAACATAGAAGAAGTATCCGACATTCCCGTAACTTCAAAACCGTTGGGTATAGTAAGAATAATATGCTCAAGGCTTTTTATGGCAACAGGATTTATTGCTTTTATGTCAAGCTGTAAGTCACTTCCTGCCGATACCTGTACGTTATCCATAAAAAATGTCATTTTATTCATGGATTTTGGTGACTGTTCGGGAATTGCCTGATAATCTGCATATACTGATGCAGTTGTCATGCACATTAAAGCCATGAGAAGACTTAGCATGACGGAAAAAAATTGTCGTGGGCGGGTTTTCATGGTGTGAACCTCCTTTTTAGTGTTTTTTTGATGCAAACAGCATTATTAGCGGATAAATTTCGAGTCTGCCTATAAGCATATCAAAGCAGAGTATTATTTTTGAAAAGGACGTGAGACCGCCGAAGTTTCCGGCAGTTCCGAAACGTCCGACACCGAATCCGATATTATTCATACAGGTTATTACAGCGGAAGCAGATTCTTCAATTGAATAGCTGTCAAGTGTAATCAGAAGAAGTGAAAAGGCAAGTATAATCATGAACAGTATGAAATACGACGATACACCACGTACTACATCATTTTCAACTGGTTTTCCGTCCATTTTAACAGTAGCTACCGCACGGGGATTAACAATGTATTTGAGTTCTTTTATACCTGTCTTGAAAAGTATCAGTATTCTTGATACTTTCATACCGCCACCCGTTGAACCTGCACACGAACCCACAAACATAAGCAGGGTAAGAAGCGTTTGTGAAAATACGGGAAACTGTGATGTATCGGTAGTTGCGAATCCTGCGGAAGTTATGGCTGAAGCTACCATGAAAAACGAATGCCTCAGTGCTTCACCTGCCGAGTCGAAAACTTTCATTGTGTTTATAGTGACTATAACGGTTGCGGTTATGATAACACCGAAATATGTTCTTACTTCTTCATTTTTGAAAGCAAGTGAAAACTTCTTTATAAGCAGATAATAGTAAAGATTGAAATTCACACCGAAAAGAATTATAAAAACAGCTATTACCATTTCAATATAAACGCTGTTGTAATGTGCTATGCTGTCGCCCCATATTGAGAAACCGCCTGTACCCGCAGACGAACAGGCGTGTATTATTGAGTCATAAAGGGGCATACCGCCGAATAAAAGCATTATTATTTCAAGAACAGTAAGAGAAATATATATCCCGTAGAGTATTCTTGCGGAGAATCTTGACTTTGAAACAAGCTTTCCCGCTTTTGGACCTGCACACTCTGCTCTCATCATGTGCATAGTGCGTGAATCGTTGCTTGACATGATTGCAAGGACAAACATAAGTATTCCCATACCGCCTATCCAGTGAGTGAAAGCCCTCCAGAACAGGCATGATTTTGACATTGATTCAACGTCTCCGAGAATTGTAGCACCTGTTGTTGTGAAACCCGAAACCGTTTCAAAGAGAGCGTCTGCGAAATTCGGAATTTCACCCGAAATCACAAACGGAACTGCTCCTATGACAGACATCATTATCCATGAAGCAGCAACGCTTACAAATCCTTCAATTGAGAAAATAGAATTGTTTTTAGGTTTTTTTGCGGTAAGCAGAAAGGAAACTGTCATAAGAGCGATAAACGGTATTCCGAAAGAAGAAACAATGTGTTCTTCTCCGTAAATGAAACCGACTATTATGGGAAGAAGCATAAAAAGTCCTACTCCCTTTAAAATCTGTCCCATAATATATAAAATCATTCTGTAATTCATATCTAAGTACCCGAATACACCTTTATTCAAAAATATTTTTCAGGTCGCTGAAACCTTTGGTTGTTGTTATTATCACAACGCTGTCGTTAAGTTTCAGACAGTCGTCACCTTTTGGAATAATAAGCTCATTTCCTCTTACTATACTTGCAATCAGTATACCTTTTTTTAGTTTGAGTTTTTTAAATGGAGTATTAAGGTACGGTTTGTCGTCACGGATTACAAATTCAATGGCTTCAAGACGGTCATTCACAAGACGGTAAAGAGTTGTTATATTATTGCCCTTTGCGTTCTGTTTTGCACGTACATATTGTAAAATCTGATTTACGGTGATTGATTTCGGTGATATTATACTGTCAAGAGAGAGTGTGTCAGAAAGCTGAATAAGGTTCATTCTGTTTACTTTTGTGACAACTTTTTCAACACCGTTATTCTTTGCAAGAAGTGAAAGCAGAATATTTTCCTCGTCAATACCCGTAAGAGTTACAACAGCGTCGGCATCGTATACACGTTCACCCTCTAAAACATCGTGGTCTGTGCCGTCGGCACACGATATATTTACCTTGTTAAGTCGCTGACTGAGTTCAAGACATCTGTTATAGTCGATTTCTATGATTTTTACTTTTATTCCCATTTCTATAAGCTGATGTGCAAGGTGATATGCAACACGTCCGCCACCTATCAGAACAGCTGATTTTACACGCTTTTCACGGTATGCCGCACTTATGCTCTTGAAAAATTTAACCATAGCACTGTGTGAAGCAGTCATGTGAATCTTGTCGCCTGCACGGAGCATGAAGTTACCGTTCGGGATAATAAGTTCATTGTCTCTCTGTACCGCACATATCAGCACATCAAGACGCAGTCTTTTTGAAAGATGATTCAGAACAATGCCGTCGAGAATACTTCCGCTTGTTATTCTTATTTCGGCAAGGTCAACACGTCCTTTTGCAAAGGATTCAATGTTGATTGCTTCAGGATAACGGAGTACTTTTGCAATTTCGTTGGCTGCATTGTAGTCCGGATTTACCATCATGCTTATTTTCAGATTGTCACGCATAAAGACAAGCTGTTTGTCAAATTCGGGGTTTCTTACACGGGCAATGCAGTGGCGTGCCTTGAGTTCCTTTGCAATAAGACATGAAAGTATATTCACCTCGTCAGAGTCTGTAACGGCAATGAAAATGTCTGTTTTTCCGACGTTCGCTTCTTCGAGAATACTTGTCTGTAAACAATTTCCTGTTATTCCCATAACGTCATGGTCGTTTACAACACTTTCTATTTTTCTCTCACTTGTGTCGATTACTGTCACATTGTGTTCTTCGCTGAGTACGTCCGCAAGAGTGCTGCCGACTTTTCCGCACCCTACAATGATAATGTCCATAATTCCTCCATTGATTATATAGAATTTAGGAGTTTATAATACTTATAATACTCCACCTTAATTATAAACCTGCTGTTATATTTTGTCAATAGAAAAATTATGTATCCAGCATTAAAGAATTATTCTGAAATACTGAAAATTTCCTCATACGATACGTTGAGAATCTTTTTTATAAGAATGATTTCGTCCGGATAAAGATGACGCTGTCCGACCTCAATCTTTGCAACGGCACTTCTTGTGATGTCACAGCCGTTGAGCTGGAGTTGTTCCGCAAGATATTCCTGTGTTCTGCCGTTTTTTTCACGGAGTTTTCTTATATTGTTTCCTACCTGCAATTCAATTTTTTTGTTCATTATAAACAAATCCTTTCGTATAATTTCTATACTTTATAAATAAAAAAAGTATTGACATTATTATAGATTTGTTTTATAACATAATTGCATCTATATAGGTGCAGAATAAATAAGGAGGTTTTTTATGAAAAAGTTTAGTCCATATACTATAAAAAAGTTATGGAAAGATATCGTTATTCATTTCTTGGTAAAAACAGTATTCATAGAAATATGATATTCAAATCGGCAAATAATTTTGTCAATGAAAATTCTTAGGCTTATAAAGAGAAAGCAGTATCTACAAAATATTGGCTTGTATCTTCATTTATTGGTAAAATAAAGAAAAAAAGGAGTAGTGAAAATAAATAGGAATAATAATGGATTGAAGTTTGGAGAGCTGTAATTGATTTTTCTAAAATTATTTAATGTAATTAGGATAAATAAAACAAAATACAAACAAGCATATATGTCAACTTACAGGAGGTGAGGAATATTATGTTTCCAGTTTCGCTTATTCCAAAAATTTCAAAGCCTACTGCTAAAATTTTGATTATGGCACTTATATATTTACTTAAGCTGATTTTAGAGGGTATGGATGAAAATAATGCAATTAAATTAGCTTCTAGTACTTTCGGCATTAAATCGGATATTCTTAGAAGTGAGCTGAAAAAATAAATATGGTATGTATTATTTATGAAATGGGGGAATGGACATGAATAAAGTTTTAAAAGCTATAAGCATAGTAGGTACAGTTGCAGATGTAATTCTTAAAATATTAAAGAGAATAGAAAAATCACAGTGAATAAATACAGAATTTTAAGGAGGATTAATGGCTTTTATAAAAATTATTACAAAAAACTGTAAAAATTATAATTATTGATACTGATTCAAAAGGCAAAAAAACAGTAAAAGATGCAATACTTGTTGGTGGTAAGGCGATTAAATTAATTACAGATGCTGCTACGAGTATTTCTAAATTACCATTTAAAAAATAATTATTTCATTTATTTAATGAATAAATAGTTTTTCGGACAAGATAAAAACCATACCTCATATAGAGTGCGGTTTTTTGTCAGGCAATTGTTGACATATGCCCAAATCTGAATTATAATATGTTTATAAAATTTTAGGAGGGTATAATATACTGAAATTATTGGATATTTCATTTGATAAGGCTGTAAAGGCAGGAAAAAACGCACTTAACCAGCTTGAAAAAATCGGACAGGAAAAGAAAGTTGTCGAGGTGGTTTCCAAAAAAACGGGCATCAGTGAAAAGACAATAAATTCCGAACTGAAAACAGTAAAGGATATAAAATAAAGAAAAACGGCTGAAATAAACTTTCAGCCGTTTTTTTGTTAAAGTATAAAGCAGATAAGTCCCGAACAGCCCTCATTAATTACACGTTCAAGAGTTTCCTGTAATTTAAGTCTTGCGTCAACGGGCATCTTGTAAAGTTTGTTGTGAAGTCCTTCGTTGACGAGTTCATGAAGTGACTTTCCGAAAATATTGCTT
The DNA here is from genome assembly GCA_947173865.1 of uncultured Ruminococcus sp. Taxonomy (GTDB): domain Bacteria; phylum Bacillota; class Clostridia; order Oscillospirales; family Ruminococcaceae; genus Ruminococcus. The sequence goes on along the minus strand of CAMWGS010000025.1, from coordinate 2,498 downwards.
TCCCATATTTTAGCGGGGTTGTCGTCAAAGCCGTCAAGCAGGTACATAACAAGTTCTTCGGACTGTCTTTCCGTGCCTACAATCGGACTTACAGTCGTATTTATATTGGCTTTCATGATGTGGAGGGACGGAGCAGTTGCCTTTAGCTTTACACCGTACTTTCCGCCCTGTTTTATAATTTTCGGTTCTTCGAGTGTCAGTTCTTCCATTTCGGGCATTACTATACCGTAACCCGTTGCCTCGACCTCTGCCAGAGCAGGTTCTATACGCTGATATTTTTTGCGTATGTCGTTAAGCTCCATAAGCAACGGCATCAGGTCACTTTCACTTTCTATTTCAATTCCTGTTGCCTCACCAAGAATTTTATAGAAAAGACTACTGTCAAGTTCGGCAGTAATAGTCACAGAACCACTTCCCAAGTCCATTGCAGAGATTTCGGCATTTATTATGTGCGGACACTGTGACATTGCCTCAACCGCCGTTTCTGCCTCACGTACAAGCTTTATATCCTTAGCGGCGTTTCTTATGCAGTCAAGAATTTCCGTTTTAAGCCAGTGGCCTTTTTCAAGTGAATTTATCCAGCGTGCAGTACGGATATTTATTTCTTTAATCGGGAAAGAAAAAAGTATCTCCCTCATTATGTCACGTATATCGGATTCGTCAAGGTCAAGACAGCTTACGGGTATTACTTTAGCGTCATATCTGTCTGTAAGGCGTGAAGCAAGGTTTCTGGCTTCCTGCGACGACGGATTAATTGTATTTAGTATTACAACGAATGGTTTACCGAGTTCTTTCAGTTCACGTATAACTCGCTCTTCACATTCTTCGTATTCGGAACGGGGTATATCTGATATTGTTCCGTCAGTAGTGACAACAAGACCTATTGTGGAATGGTCTGTAATAACTTTCTGTGTGCCGATTTCGGCAGCCATATTGAACGGTATTTCCTCATCAAACCATGATGTCATGACCATTCGGGGCATTTCGTTTTCTATGTAGCCCAGCGAACTCGGTACGATATATCCCACGCAGTCTATTAAACGTACGTTCATTGTAGCACCGTTTCCGAGATTTACTTCAACAGCGTCCTCAGGTATAAATTTCGGTTCGGTAGTCATTATGGTTTTGCCGGCTGCGGACTGCGGTAATTCGTCAACAGCACGCTCACGTTTGAATTCGCTTGTTATATTCGGAATTACCAGTGATTCCATAAAACGTTTTATAAAAGTGGATTTTCCCGTTCTTACAGGACCTACAACGCCTATATAAATATCGCCGTTTGTTCTTTCAGCGATATTTGTGTAAATATCTTTAACCATGTCTTTCTCCTTTTTCATCATGTGACAATCGGTATTAACAGCATACCGCCTGATTCAAGTCTGTCTCCTGCAAGGTCATTTTCTTCTATTACGGCATTGACACTTGTGCTGTAACGTTTTGCAATGTCCCATACTTCTTCGTTTTCAGTACCGAAATAAAGCTTTATTGCATAATCACCGTCACGTTGTTTTTTTACTGAATCATCAACGGAAATTTCTGTGAGTGCATTTATTGAAGAACAGCTGTAGGCGGAAATTTTAGCCGAAATATCCGATTTTGCGGAAAGTATTCCTTCCGACGATATATTATATGAAACGTCCCTGATGCTTATTTCAGCGGAAACGGTACAGCCTGAAAGGTTGTCGGGAATATTTATTGTTTCTTCAAAAGCCTCGTCCTTGTCGGGCATTATTATCATACCTGCATTGTCCCTTGCCGCCATTGAATATGTGAGCATACCGCTTATGATAACAGATTTTCCGTCTTCGGACAGTCTTGTATTTATGTTTTTCGGAGTACACCACATTGAATAAATTGTCTGCGGAACGTTGTCACCCTCGCTTATTTTTGCGGAATGTCTGAAACTTTCGTCGTATATTACGGGTATCTGTTCGGCTTTTATTTCGGAAACAAGAACACTGCACGGGTAGACAGTTGAGAAAGCGTCCGTGCCGAGCATTACGGAAGCCGTTTTTACTGCACAGCATATAAGTCTTAATTCAATTTCGCATTTTATAATGCGGTTTTCGGCGTTTTTGTCCGCAGACGGAGTTATATCACAGCTTACTACTTCGGGAATTACAGTACATTCAAATGAATCGTCAATGCCGTCTATATCTATAATCTGACTGTAGGGCAGTGAGAAAGACAACGGTTCAACCGCACCTGAGCCGTCTTTTTCACAGGAATAAAGCAGTTTCATTTCCACAGCACCTTTTGCAAGAAGTTTTCCCGAAATCATTTTCTTTTCACATTCGGGAGATACACAGCGTATATTTATTATACTCATGACGGGTGACTGTGTCGGTGAAATTTCCATTTCCTCACTGAGTTGCAGTGTTTTTTCCACTGAAATCTTTTTTGCGGCAAATCTTACGGGAGTTTTTCTGACCTGTATATTCATCCCGAATGCGTCAGAAATTACTTCCTGAGCCGTTTCACCGTTTATCGATATTTTT